>NZ_JBHUGZ010000008.1:0-225508 GCF_042682145.1 Mesorhizobium newzealandense
CCGACGACATGGAAATTGGTGACGACCAGCCCGTCCGGCGCGATGACGAAGCCGGAGCCATGGCCGCCCTGACCGCCAATGCGCTCGATGCGGCAGACGGCGGGGCCGATGCGGTCGACGGCGTCGGCGACCGTCGTCGAATAGGCGTCGAGCAATGCGTCGTCGGTTTGCAATTTGGCGGCGGCGAGGGCCATGGGTGGGCTCCGTGTGTTCAGTATAGATCGTGACTATATGTGCGGAGCGGCCGGAACCGCCGCGACCTGACCAGATGGCCAGTCGAACCAGCAACTAGCCGTCAGACGAGTACCTCCAAGCGCGCTGCCGCGCGATATCTGGGCTATGCAAGAAACCCAGGAGACCACTATGAGCGATTTCAATCTCAGCGCATTTTCCGAGGCCATCGCCGACCTCGCCGCCAAGGTGGCACCGGCCACGGCGAGTTTGGCCACGCATCATCATCGCACGGCAAGCGCCTTCCACTGGCGCGACGGCTATTTTGTCACCGCCGAGGAAGCCGTCGAGGCTGGCGAGGAGATCGAGCTGACGCTGGCGTCGGGCGAGACGGTGAAGGCCGAACTGGTCGGCCGCGATCCTTCCACCGGCGTCGCCCTGCTGAAGCCGGCCGATGCGGCAAAGGCGCCTTCGCTTGCCAAGGCCGATGCGGTGCGGCCCGGCAACATCGCCATCGCCATCGGCAACAGCCAGGGATCGGCGCTGGCCGTGTCGGGCTCGGTCGGCGAGGTCGGCCCGGCCTGGCGCTCGATGCGCGGTGGCACCATCGACCGGCGCATCAATCTGGCGGTCGGCGCGGGCGGCCGTTTCGAGGGCGGCCCGGTCCTCGATGCCAAGGGCGCGCTGATCGGCATGCTGTTGTTCGGGCCGCGCCACCGGGCGCTGGTCATGCCGTACGAGACGATCGAGCGGGCGGTTGCGACCTTGCGCGAGAAGGGTCATGTCGCGCGCGGCTATCTCGGCGCCGGCCTGCACCCGGTGCGCGACCGCGACGCGCATGGCGCGATGGTGATGAGCCTCGACGACGAAGGCCCGGCCAAGGCCGCCGGCCTTTCGCTCGGCGACATCATCGTGGCGTGGAACGGCGAGGCCGTGCATGGCCCGCGCGACCTGATCCGCAGGCTCGGGCCCGACAGCGCCGGCGCTTCGGTGACACTCGGCGTCGTGCGCGGCGGTGAACAGCGCGACGTTGTGCTGACCATCGGCGAAAAGCCGCTTTCCTGAGAGGAGCGATGGACACGCCCACCAGCGACGTGATCATGCATGACGGCGCCGCCTCGCGGCGGCTGGTGGTGCTGGTTGCGCTTGGCGATGCGGGGCGCGCCGAGCGCCTGGCTGCCTCGCTTGCCGCGAGCGACGACCTGCTGCCGGTCGTGGCTGGCGGCGGTACCGCCGATGTCGCCATCGTTGACGACAGCAGTGGTGATGCCGTGCCGGCCTCCACGCCACGGGTGCTGCTGTCGGGCAGCGGCGAGCGGCCTGCCGGCGAGGTGATGGCGATAATGCCCGCGGGCGCGGACGATTTGTTGTTAACGGCTGCGAGAAAGCGCGGACAAATGGTGCCGAGGATTGTGGGGGAGAAAGCGGCCCGATGGGGCCGCTTGGCCCGATGGGGCCGCTTTGTATTTTTTACCAGGAGGGATCGAGAGGATGGGGCTTTTGCCCTGTCTGCTCGTCGCTGGAAGGGTGCTGATGGTCAGGGGCTTGTTGGTGACGGACAAACTGCTGGATGTGGGGAGCGTAACGGCTCCAGATGCAGTCTCGCAGATCGTCGAGGAGTTCGAAGACGGCGGCTGCTTGCTCGGGTGTCCATTCGGCATTGACGATGAACTGGATTCCACGCCCGAGACCGGACGGCTGATGAGGATTTCCGGTCATGCTGCAGGCTCCTTTTCGTCAGCGGGGTGGCTGGTGCGTTGTTGACGCTGCGCCTTCGAGCGCTCGGAGGCTTCCTTGAAGCGGTAAGAATCGCCTTCGATGGGAATGACCTCACAATGGTGCAAAAGGCGATCGACCAGACTGACGACGCAGGCGGCATTGGGGAAGACCTCCGACCATTGCGCGAAGGGCTTGTTGGTGGTGACGATGGTCGAGCGTTTCTCGTATCGGCGGCTGATGAGATCGAACAGCAGATCGGCATGACGGTTGGAATAGGAGAGATATCCGACCTCGTCGATGACCAGGATATCGGGCGCCGCATAGTACTGCAGCTTTCGGCGGAGCATGGAATCGCTGTCGATGGCGGCGAGCTCGCCGAGCATTTCGCTGGCGGTGCGGAAGAGGACCGAATGGCCGGCGACCAGCGCCTGGTAGGCGACGTTAAGAGCGAGCGTGGACTTGCCGACGCCGTTAGGGCCGATAAGGACGATGTTGGCGGCCTCCTTGACGAAGGACAGCGTCATCAGTTCCTCGATGGCGGCGCGATCGATACGACGCGGCCATTTCCAGTCGTAATCGGCCAGTTGCCTGAAGTGGCCAAGCCTGGCGGCGCGCATGCGTCGCCGCAATGAGCGGTCGGAGCGCTCTTCTTCCTCCCATTGAAGCACGGCGGCCAGCCACGGCGCGTCGGCGATTTCGTCCCAGTGGGCGATCAGGCCATTGAGGCGCAGCGCCCTGGCGCGGTTGAACAGGATGCCGGGATTATTCATCGTCGTTGCCTGCGCAAGTGAGTTGATCGTAACGGTCGAGCTTGTGGGGCTGTACGACCGTATCCTTTTTGCGGACATGCTCCGGCAGCCTTGTTTCGACCGGCGGTGGAGCGCCACGCGCGATCCGGCGGCGTTCGAGCGCGACGTGAACCGATCTCGAATGAGAGGCCCCGGCCTGCAAGGCATCTTCGACGGCGGCCTGGAGTTCGGTGGCGCCGTAGAGGTCGAGCAGTTTGAGCATGGCATTGGTGATCGCGCCGATATTGGCGCCGCGCTCGGCGGCGTGGATCATCAGTTTCTGGCAGGCCGGCACGGCGCGCGTCAAACTGTTGAGGCCCCGATGCTGGCGCGCTTCGCGCTTGACGGCGACGAGCGCCTTGAGGTGCCGGGGGTCTTCGATCTGCTGGCCCCGGTCGTAGCTGCGGCGGTGGCTGGCGATCATCGTGGCGGCATCGAATATCCGGACCTGGGCGAGATCGGCGCGCACGGTGAGCGTGCGCCGGACATGAGTATGGGGAACCGAGTAATCGTTCAGGTCGAAGCGGACATAGGGTGTCTTTCCGACCTTCGCGGCGATCTGCTCCTCGATGGGGTACGGGTTGGTGGGCAATGGCAGAAGCATGGGCTGCTCCTGCGCAAACACCTGACGAACCGTCATCGTCCGGTCCTCGGGGCATGGCCGGTCGGCGGCCTGGTTGCGGCACCATTGTTCGGCCTGGGCATTCAGATCGTCGAGGTCCTTGAACTTGCGGGCGATGAAGAAGGCTTCCCGGATGTGGCGAATGGCGCGCTCGACGCGGCCCTTTTCGTTGCCCCGCGCCACGGCGACGGGACGGGGCTCGAAGCGATAATGGCCCGCGAAGGCCAGAAGTGTCGGATGGAACCGGATGGCATCGCCGTGACGCTCAAGCACAGCGCTCTTAAGGTTGTCATAGAGCAGCACCCTGGGCAAACCATTCCAGGCGTTGAACGCACCGGCGTGGCCGCGCAGGAAGTTTTCCATGCGGGCATCAAGAAAGAAGCGCAGATAGATGTCGCGCGAGTAGGACAACACCATGACGAAGGCCATCAGCGGGCGGCGAGCCTTGCCGATTTCGATGTGACCAAAATGCGCCCAGTCGACCTGGCCTTGCTCGCCCGGCAGGGTGCGCAGACGCAGGAACGCTTCCGCAGCCTTGCGCGGACGGTGGAGCGCGATCATATGCCGGAAGTGGGAGGACGAGCCCTTGTAGCCGCGCTCCTGCACCATCCCGTACAGGCGGCTGGCGGTCAGGTCTGGATATGTCTCAAGCGTCCGCTGGACGAACGGCAGATACTGGTCGATCTCGGCGGGACGTATCACCGGCCTGTGGCGGGGCAGACCGGCCTCCTTCAGAACCCGGAAGACCGTCGTATGGTGGCAATGCAATTGCGTTGCGATCGTTCCACAGCGCCACCTCTCAACGTGGTACAGGCGCAGGATCATCGCTTCCTTCTCGGCGGATATGGTCATCGGTTGGGTCTCCATAGTCGTGTTGACGGACATAGGCCCCTCGGCGACGCACGAAGCCGCCGCGAAAGAACGGCGGCAGCCGACAACTGCAGCGCCGGCAGCACGGAGCCGGAGGGATCGATGGCACCGCTTCAGCGGTGACGTCGTCCAGTGCGACGGTGCCGTCGATCAGGGGCGCGTTCAGTCGTGAACCATCCGGCAGACAAGGTGCAGACTGATGCGTCACGTTGTTTTTGCAGCGCTGGCGATATCGGCGGGAGCGGTCGGCGTGGGCAAAGCGGCCCCGGCGGGTGTTCTGGTAGCGCAGCCCCGCCGCACGCAGACTGTCACGGCGGGCTTCATGGGCGCAGTCAGAACCACAGAAGCGCTGACCCCGATCGCAATGCCGGCAAAGCAAGACCTGTGAGCGGCACCGTGCGCAGAGAAAGAAACGACCGGTTTGCATTGCGGCGGCGAACCTCTCGGAACGCCGTCGGGATTGCGGGGAAAAGCTCGACGGAATGCGCCAATGCCATTATGCTGGCGCATACCGTGAACCAGTCGGCATCAGTGCCCGGGGACCTGCAAGTCCCTCACACGGGCCGTTGGGATAGGACATCGAGTTTACGTGGTAGTGGGTCGATGTCTGATTGCGGCGCTCCGCACATGTAGCATGCGCGGACGCAGCGCGGGATGCGCCTCAGTCGCCCTCCGGGCTCCTGTCGGCGCATCCCGCGCTCTCATCCCCAACCAAATCAGATCATCAGCGTCATTCAGCACCACTCCGAGCCGAATTCCGCATCAATTCCCTCTCGGCGCCATCTATACGCGGTTCTCAACCGCCATCGACATTTGTTGATCGCCGCGGCGGCGCGGCTGGCGGCGGCCGGCTATCGCGTATCGGGCGATGGCAGAAGCGGGCGCCATGACGATTTCCATACCGGTGAGGGTGAGCTGTTCGAGGATGAAGCCTCCGACGAGCACGCCGCCCGGCCTTCGCTGTCGCCGCGCGAGGCGGAAGTGCTGGCGCTGCTGGCCGAGGGCGCACCCAACAAGGTGATCGCGCGGCGGTTGAACATTTCCGTGCACACGGCGAAGTTCCATGTCGCCGCAATCCTGATCAAGCTCGGTGCCGCCAACCGCACCGACGCGATCGCCATTGCGATGCGCCAGGGGCTGGTGCTGGTCTAGAGCGCGTCGCGTTTGAAAGGATTCAGGCGCCGCGCTTTAGGTCTTTGTTTTTGTGCATGCCGTTGTCCCAAAACCGGGGCCACTTTTGGGCGACATGCATTGGTCATAACCCTACGCAGCGTAACTCGGCGTCCAGCGTGTCGGGCCTTGCGCTGTGGTCGCCTGCCGCGCAAAGGTTCGCGCCTGCTGTATCAAGGGAGGCGCAAGGAAATGTCGCTCAAGGGAAAGACGCTGTTCATCTCCGGCGGGTCGCGCGGCATCGGGCTGGCGATCGCGCTGCGTGCCGCGCGTGATGGCGCCAATGTGACGATCGCCGCCAAAACCGCCGAGCCGCATCCGAAGCTGCCGGGCACGATCTACACCGCGGCTGAAGAGATCGAGCAGGCCGGCGGCAAGGCACTGCCTGTGCTGTGCGACATCCGTGAGGAGGCGCAGGTTGCAGAGGCGGTCGCAAAGACCGTGGAAAAGTTCGGCGGCATCGACATCTGCGTCAACAACGCCAGCGCGATCCAGCTCACCGGCACGCTGGAGACCGACATGAAGCGCTACGATCTGATGCACCAGATCAACACGCGCGGCACCTTCCTGGTGTCGAAAATGTGCATTCCGCACCTGAAGTTGGCAGGGAATGCTCACATCCTGAATCTGGCGCCGCCGCTCGACATGAAGGCCAAATGGTTCAAGAACCACGTTGCCTACACCATGGCCAAGTTCGGCATGTCGATGTGCACGCTGGGCATGAGCGCCGAGTTCGCCAGGGACGGCATCGCGGTCAATTCGCTGTGGCCGATCTCGACCATCGACACGGCCGCGGTGCGCAATCTGCTTGGCGGCGCGACGGTGGCGGCGATGAGCCGTTCGCCCGACATCATGGCCGATGCCGCGCACGCGATCTTCATGCGGCCATCACGCGAGGCGACCGGCAATTTCTACATCGACGAAGAGGTGCTGCGCGCCGAGGGCGTCAGCGACTTTACGGTCTATGCGCCAGGCGCGACCGGGCCGCTGGCCGGCGATTTCTTCGTGCCGGACGAGGTGTTCGCAAATTCGAGCACGAAGATCAAAGGGATTTATTAGCGGCTCGAGCGCAGCCAACAGCCAATCCAACAGCATCGGAAAATCCTGCTCATGCAAGGCGATAGGGTGACGATCCTGCCGGAATGATTCAACGCCCGGGCAGGCGCCAGCCTCACTCCTCGCCCTTCTTGCCTTTGCTCAGGCCCATCAGCCGGTCGATATAGGCGAGCATGAACGCCGAGACGACGAAGGCGAGGTGGATGATGGTCAGCCACATCAGCTGTTCGGTCGTGTAGGAGGACGAGTTGAGGAACACCTGCAAGAGGTGAATGGAGGAGATCGCGACGATGGTCGAGGCGACCTTGACCTTCAGCGAACCGACATCGATCGTGCCCAGCCAATGCACGCCACCGTCCTCGTCGTCGAAGCGGCTGACGAAGTTCTCGTAGCCCGAGATGATGACCATCACCACCAGCGAGGCGACCAGTGCGGCATCGATCAGGCCGAGCATCTTCAGGATGGTGTCGGTGTCACCGAGCGTGAAGGCCACGGTGACGAACTCGTAGAGCTTCTTGCCGAAGGACAGCGCATAGATGGCAAGCGCCACGCCCAGCCCGAGATAGAAGACGACCAGCAGCCAGCGCGAGGCAAGGATGATCGATTCGATGGCGAGTTCGAGACGCTTCATACGGTGGTTCCGGTTGGTTCTCTTTGGATAGCGGGCCGTAGGGCAGGTGGGTCGTATTTCGGTCAGGTCGCCCCTGTTTGCAAGACAAAAAACCCCGCCGGTGAGGGACCGGCGGGGCTCAATGCGTCCCGCTGGAGTCGGGACGGGGCAGGGAACGCCCTGTCCAGAATCTGGGGTGGGTGAGCCCGCGATTCAATGAGCCGGCTCTAATGCCGGTACAATTCTTGTTGAACCGGCGTGCTGTCCGCGGTCCGACCCATCCCGGTAGGCCGGGATGGGTCTTTTCTTGCCGATCTGATTCCAGAAGCCTTCTCAAGTCTCTGGAAAAGCAGATCAATTGTTGCTGGCGACCGGCGCCACCAGCGAGGTGATGCGGCGAATGGCGACGCGCCGGTTCTCGCGGTTGGGCGCGGCCGTGTTGACCTTCAGATACTCCTCGCCATAGCCCTGCGTCGTCAGGTTCTCCGGCGGGATGCCGAAGGCATTGGTGAGTGCCTCCGCCACCGATTCCGCGCGGCGATCGGACAGGGCAAGGTTCGCCTCCGGTTTGCCGACGGCGTCGGTATGACCTTCGATCAGGAAGGTCTCGGCCGGGTTCTTCTTCAACAGCTTCTCCATGGCGCCTGCGACGCCCTCAAGCTTCTGCACCTCGGTGTCGGAAATCGAGGCCGAGCCGAATTCGAAGTTCAGCGTGTCGAGGTCGACGCGGCGTGCAATGTCGCGCACCCGGGCCGAACGCTTGACCTCATCGATCGAATAGAGGCGTTGGACCTTTTCCACCGGCGGCTGTTCGAGGAAGGTGTAGTAGTCGTCCGGGCTCTCGACGTCCTCGGAATCGAGGATGTAGTCCCGCCGCGGGATCGTCAGCCGCATCGGCGGCAGGTCGTCGCCGGGATCGCGCCAGTCACCCTCGTCCTGGTAGTCCCGCTCTTCGACATAGCTCAGCACATATTCGCGCCCGTCGGGGGTGATGCGCGAACGCTGGATGACATCACCATAGCGGTTGCGGATGGTGACGATCTGGACGCCATTGTCGCGCTCGACCGTCTCGCGTGTACGGCCTTGCGGCAGATCCTCGTAGTAGACGTCCTTGGCGCCGCGGTTCATGCGCGGACCGTCATTGCTCTGGACGATCGTCTGGTTGTTGAGCTGGATGATGACGCGGTCGCCGATCTCCTTGAGCACGTCGACGCCCTTGGGGCGGCGGCGGTCACGGATGTTCTCGTCGGGCGCACGATCGACACGCGTGCCTTTTTCCTCCGTCACCGGGACCATTTTTTCGGGCTTGATCTCCTGCTGGGCAGCCTTGTCGTCGGTGGGCGGCGGACCCTGATCGACAGGCGCGACCACGGGCTTTTCGCCCTGATCGCCACCTTGCTGGGCATTTTGCCCATCACTCTGCTGCTCACCATTCTGCTGAGCATTCTTGTTGCCCTGCTTCCTGCCGCCCTTGCGCTCGGCATCCTTCTGGCTGTCCAGAACCGGAGCGGCGTTCGGATCGGCAGGCGCCTCGCCCTGCACAGGATTCTCGCCCTGGACAGGCGCGGCCTTCTCGGCATTGGCCGGCTGCTCGCCGGTGGCAGGCTTTTCGCCACTGGCCGGTTGTTCGGCCGTCGCAGGCTGCTCGCCGGTGACAGGTTTCTTGCCGTGCTTCTTGGTCTTGTCCTGCGGCTGCTCGCCTTGGGCGGCCGGCTGTTCGCCGGCAGGAGCTGCCTTCTCGGTCGGCGTCGGCGCGGCTTCCGGCACGACGGCCGGTTTGGCTGCCTCGATAGGCTTCTTCTGCTTCTCAGGCTTCTGTGCGGGCGCGACGGCTGGCGCTACCTCGGTCGGCTCGGCCTGCTGATCCTGCTTTTGCTTCTTGCGCGGCTTGGGCTGCTCGACCTGCTGGTTGTCGTTGGCAGGTTCGGCCTGGCCGGCGGGTGCCTCTCCGGCCGGCGCTTCGGTCTGCTGTTGCTGATCGCGCTTCTTCTTGCGCGGTTTCGGCTGCTGTTCGTCAGCGGCTGGTGCTGCCTGCTCCGCGGGTGCCGCTTCTGCCGGCGCTTGCTCAGTCTGCTGCTGCTGGTCGCGCTTCTTCTTGCGGGGCTGCTGTTGTTCGGCGGCTGGAGCGGCTTGCTCGGCCGGCGCCTGCTCGGTCTGCTGCTGCTGGTCGCGCTTCTTCTTGCGCGGCTGCTGCTCCTCGACGGCTGGAGCGGCCTGCTCGGCAGGGGCGGACTCCGTCTGCTGTTGCTGCTTCTCACGCTTCTTGCGCGGCTGCTCCTGCTCTGCGGGCTGCTCGCTCTGGGCGGGCGCCGCCTGCTGCTCCGGCTCGGCCTTTTTCCGTTCGTGCTTTTGTTTCGGCTCCGCTTGCTGCTTCTGCGCGCAGGCCTCGGCCGATTCGCCCTCGGCGCACGCTGCCTGCGCCAAGATGAACGCGGCTGACGAGTGCTGGGCGGGGCCGGACGCGGCACTTCCCTGAAGCGGGAACGCGCCCAACGGCGCGGATGCCATCAGCAGGCCAAGTGCGGTGCCTGCCAGAATCCGTGGTTGGCGTTTCATCGAAAATTCTCCTTATGGGGTCCCATCCTTGCCGAAACCGATCTCGAGCCGATTGGTTCCAGTTTGGTTGGGATAGAGGCCGGACGGGGCGATTGGCGGACCTTTTGAAGGCAACTTCGTGTCATTCCGCCTGGCGACCGCCGCATTCGGACCTTCGTCGCGCTTGACCTTGCCGGCGGCTGGGGCCACATCCCGGGAATGGAAACGCCATTCTGGAAAACCAAGGCGCTGGAGGCGATGAGCCCGGCCGAGTGGGAGTCGTTGTGCGACGGCTGCGGCAAATGCTGCCTGTCGAAGCTCGAGGACGAGGACACCGGCGAGATCTACTGGACCAGCGTCGGCTGCCGGCTGTTCGACGCGCAGAGCTGCCGCTGTTCGGACTACGCCAACCGGCTGGCACGCGTTCCCGACTGCGTCGGGCTGACACCGCAGAATGTTCGCACGATCAGCTGGCTGCCCAGCACCTGCGCCTACCGGCTGGTGGCCGAGGGCCATGATCTCTACTGGTGGCACCGGCTGGTGTCGGGCAGCGCCGAGACCGTGCATGAAGCCGGCATATCGATGCGCGGCCGGGTCAAGGCGAGCGAGACCGACCTGGCCGAGCCGGAAGACTATTTTGACTACATGCTGGACTACGAGCCGTAGGGCTCGCGCAGGGACGACGAGCGGTAGCTCGCGCAGGGACGACGAGCCCTGATCTTCAAAGCCGATCTGCTGGATTGGGAACCGGGCCCTGACTGAGGCGTTTTGGAACATTCACCCCTGCGGTGGACGATGGTAAATGGCCCGGCGAATTCCTTTTCGCCACATGAACCGGAGATGAACAGCCGGTTCGCAAAGAGTTCAGATAGACACGTGCATTCTCCCCCCATCGGTTCACGAGGACGGGCGAAAGCCCGCAACAAGGAGAGAAGACGATGTTCAACACCATGAAGACGGCAGCCCTTTCGGCACTGGTCGGCCTCAGCACGCTGGCGGCCATCCCCGCTCACGCCGACAGCCTGTATCTCGGCTTCGGCAACAACAACGACACGCGTTTCGGCGTCTATGCCGGTGACGACGGCTATCGCCATCGCCGTGATGAACGCCGTGGCGAGTGGCGCCGTGGCTGTTCGCCGGACCGCGCCCTCGACAAGGCCGAGCGCATGGGTCTCCACCGCGTCCGCATCGTCGACGTCAACCGTCGTACGGTAAAGGTGGCGGGCCGCCAGGACGGCGACCGTGTTGTCGTCGTGTTCGCAAATGACCGCGGCTGCCCGGTGATTTATCGCTGAGATCAGCTCGAGACACGACCTTCTCGAAGGTCGGCAGCGGCAAAACCCTCCGCGAGGGTTAGCCGGGAGACACGACCTTCTACGAAGGTCGGTCGGGTAGCTGGGCCCCTTTCCGTCTGAAGGGTGTGGCTCGAAAAACCCCGCGGGAGCAATCCCGCGGGGTTTTTCATGCACGGTATCCGGCAGTTGATCCGGGGGCCGAGCAAGGCTCGGCCACTGGTCGTCAAAGCCGCTTACTTCAACTCGAAGGTGACGGTGACCTGGACGTTGTAGGAATTCTCGCCGGCCTGTACCGGAGCCGCAGCACCGGCTGCGGCATCGAAGGCCTTGGCGTTGATCGGCATTGGCGTCGGCGCGATGTTCTGGTCGGTGATCTCAAGCACCCGGCCGATGCTGACGCCGGCGGCCTCGGCCAGCGTCTTGGCCTTGGCCATGGCGTTGGCAACCGCCTTCTTGCGGGCCTCGGTGACGGTCGCCGCCGGGTTGTCATTGGTGAAGGCGATGCCGCCGCCCTGGTTGACGCCGAGCGACACCGCCTTGTCCAGAATCTCGCCCGTCTTGTCGACATCGCGCACCCGCACCGACAGCGTGTTGGTCACCTGGTAGGCGACGAGTTCGGCTTCCTGGCTGCCGTCCGGCTTGTTGGTGTAGTTGTAGCGCGGGTTGATCTGGATGCCTGCGGTCTGCAGGTCGCGATCCTTGATGCCGGCCGACTTCATCGCCGCGATCACGGCGGCCATGGCGTCGTTGTTGGCGTCCAGCGCGGCGCGCGCGGTCTTGGCCTCGCGCATGACGCTGAGCGTCAGGACCGCCAGATCGGGGGCTACGGTTGCTTCGCCTTCGCCTGACACGATGATGCGGGGCGGCGTCGGCAAATCGGTGGCTCCAGCCATCGCCGGAAAAGCGATTGCAGCGGCGAGCGCGAGAGGCAAAAGGTGTCTGGTCATGAAAATCTCCTCGGTCTGCGATCAAGTCGCAAGGGTCGCGTAGAGTGCGATTATGGGTTGATTTGGGCGATCTGCGGAAGCCTGACGGGAAAGCCTTGTGCCGCGATGCGAAAAACATTAATCCAGCCCGCGTGGGGCCTGTAGCTCAATGGTTAGAGCCGGCGGCTCATAACCGCTTGGTTGGGGGTTCGAGTCCCTCCGGGCCCACCAAATTATTATATATCAATACGTTACGCCTAATTCTTCGAGAATGAATCGAGCGTTAGCGAATAAGTCAATGACTTTGAGTGAAATGGTTTTGGGCCTGTTCGTCAATTTTCTCCGTCTCGTTGATAGCACCCGTCACACGTAGCTCAGGCCCCCTGGTTTCGAAAGGCCCTGCAACGATGCGTGCGGTAATCGGCGGCAACGACGTGCAATTAGGCGGGTTCTGACTTCGGCCACAGTCTCAAAATGCTCGAGGACGCTCGCCATTCGGGTTGGTCTCGGCCGATTTGGCAGCCGAGTCGCCGATGGAATTCTTTTGGAACGTATTCAGCCCGGTAAGGTAAAGGCGCTGCTGGCGAAGTTGCGGCCGCCATGTGTTATCGCGCAACGGCGTTCGGAGCGCACTCGACCTTTCGAGCTTGAGGAGCTGTTGGATGCGATGGTCGCGCTAGGGCGTCGCCTGACCAAAAAAGTTACTAGAGTGTCCCACCGGAACACATGTCGCCAGCCTGACACGCGGGATCGGGCGACAGCCGTCGTTCGGCGACTAGTCGCAGGATCCGGGCGAACTGTTGCCTCCTCGTCGCGGCGACCTCGGCCATTGGGAAAAGCGGGCGTTCAATACCTCCGTCTATGCTTCCTGAGTGAACGACTTAGGAAGACTGGCTAAATGGCAAATGCGGGCTCGCCGCAGGCTGTGGACATTCTAGCAGTCAGGGACTTTCGCGTACCGCCGTCCCACCGGCAGCGGTAAAGCGGAAACACAATTTCTAGATCCACGATACGACGGGATAGGCAAGCCTATCTGTTTGATAGCGTAGCCTTTTTAGTCACTAGGTGCGACTTTTCGGAAGCGATCTACTTGCTGAAGCCGCTGACACGGTGATGCCGATGCCTGGCGCTTAGGCAGACATTGGATCAGGCACACAACGCATAACCACCCTCTAGAGGAGTTTTCTCATGCTACCTCTGCTGCAGGCATTCAATCGAATTGCTGCCCAGCGCGGCTATGGATTGCGCCCGGAATTTCTGCGGATGGCAGGGGAGGGAACGCCCGGACGGACTATCTCGATTCAAACAGAACTCGCTGCGCTGTCTGGCGATAACCGCGCTCCTGTCGCACCGAGGGATGCTTCGAGCGGAGAGGAAATTGCGGCATGCGAGCTTGGTCTCGCATTGCGCAACTCGACCGAACGTTTCAGGACGTCCTTGCATCCACATTACCAGCCGGAGCTCCACCACATGCGCTGCCCGGGGCCTGCCTGCGGAGGCTGTGCAGGTATGGTCGACGCGCGATGCGTATCGCAAAAACTGCACGGCGAACATCGGCAATGACGCAGCACCTTCTCGATCCTGGAGCTACTTCCAGCGCTGCGGCGAGCGGCGACCTTCGATCTCCAGTTTCGGCCCCTTTGCCGCTCCTGGCGCCAGTGACCTCGAACGAAATCGTACCGCCGACGCGGCGTCGGAGCTTCAAGCGTGTCCTTGCCGCCGTTGCGCTTTTGGCGGGCACAATTGCCGGCACCTACTACGGCTACGATTATTGGACGACAGGCCAATATCTGGAGTCGACCGACGACGCTTTTGTGAAGGCCGATTCGACAACGATCGCACCGAAGGTCTCAGGTTACGTCGCCGAGGTGCTGGTCCGCGACAACCAGCAGGTTACGGTGGGACAGGTGCTGGCACGCATCGACGACCGCGACTTCCGCGCCGCGCTCGACCAGGCCGAGGCCGACATGCGGGCCGCCGAGGCGACCGTCCGCAATCTCGACGCACAGATCGTGCTGCAGCGGGCGCTGATCGACCAGGCGAAGGCAACGGTCGCTGCAACTCAGGCCTCGCTGAGGTTCGCCACGGCCGACGCCGACCGTTACGCCACGCTGGCCAGGAGTGGCACTGGCACAGCCCAGAAGGCCGATGCCAGCCGCGCCGAGGCGGACCAGCTAGCCGCCGGTCTGGCGCGCGACCAAGCTTCGGTCGTTGCGGCTGAGATCAGGATTGATGTTCTCGCTACAGAACGCGACAAGGCGCTTGCGCTGGTGGACCGGGCGCAGGCCGCCGGCGAGCAGGCCAGGCTCAATCTTTCCTATGCGACCATCAGTGCGCCAGTCGACGGTACCGTCGGCGCGCGCGCGCTGAGGGTTGGCCAGTATGTCGGGGCCGGCACTCAGCTGATGGCGGTGGTGCCGCAGAATGCCATTTATGTGGTCGCCAACTTCAAGGAGACACAGCTCACATATGTTCGCGACGGCCAACCGGTACGTGTTTCCGTCGACGGCTTCCCTGGCGTCGAGCTTGAGGGCCACGTCGACAGCCTGTCACCGGCAAGCGGCCTCGAGTTCGCGCTGCTGCCGCCCGACAACGCGACCGGCAATTTCACCAAGATCGTGCAGCGCATCCCGGTGAAGATAGCGATCGACGACCACGAGCTCGGTGGCCTGCTAAGGGCTGGCATGTCGGTCGAGCCGACCATCGACACCAAGGCAACGGTGCTTGCCGCGAATGGCAGGTCCGCACAGTCCAATACGCTCTCCCTCAATTGGAACGCCGAGGCCGCGACGGGGCGCGCCGAGTAGGAATTCGCGGGCATTTAGGCTCGTCTCCCTGCACGCTAGGAGTGGCAGCCGTGACAAGCATCGTGTCGTCGATCCCAACTCCGGCTCGAACCGCCCGGAACGAGACCGAAACCGCTGGCACCGCCGCCTCGCCGCGGGTTTGGGTGGCGGTGGTCGGCTCCACCCTCGGTGCCTTCATGGCTGTGCTGAACATTCAGATCGTCAATGCCTCGCTGGCCGACATCCAGGGCGCCATCGGAGCCGGCATCGACGATGGCGGCTGGATCTCGACCGCCTATCTCATCGCGGAGATCGTCGTAATCCCGCTGACAGGATGGCTGTCCCAGGTCTTCTCGCTGCGGAACTACCTCATCGCCAACGCACTACTATTCCTCGCCTTTTCAGTGGCTTGTGCCTTTGCCGCCAACCTCGGGCAGATGATCGTCTTGAGGGCCATCCAAGGTTTCACTGGCGGCGTGCTTATCCCGATGGCCTTCACCATCGTCATCACACTGCTTCCCAAGGCCAGGCAGCCGATCGGACTGGCGCTCTTCGCAATGTCAGCAACGTTCGCGCCAGCGATCGGCCCGACAATCGGCGGCTATCTCACCGAGAACTGGGGCTGGCAGTATATCTTCTACGTCAACCTGGTGCCCGGCGCGCTGATGGTCGGCATGCTGTGGTTCTCGCTCGACCGCCAGCCGATGCGGCTCGCCTTGCTCGGCAAGGGCGACTGGTCCGGCATCGTGACCATGGCCGTCGGGCTCGCCGCGCTGCAGACGGTGCTCGAGGAAGGCAACAAGGAGGACTGGTTCGGCTCGCCTTTCATCCTGCGGCTGGCGATCGTCGCGGCCGTGTCGCTCTCGCTATTCGTCTGGATCGAACTCACCTCGAGCCATCCGCTGCTCAACCTGAGGCTGCTCGTGCGTCGCAATTTCGGCTTCGGCATCCTGGCCAATTTCATGCTGGGAACAGCACTCTACGGGTCGGTCTTCATCCTGCCAGTCTATCTCGCGCGCATCCAAGGTTACAATGCCGAGCAGATCGGCATGGTGCTCGCATGGACCGGCCTGCCGCAGCTCGTGCTGATCCCGCTGGTTCCTTATCTGATGCAGCGCTTCGACGTGCGCCTTGTGATTGTGACCGGCTTTGCACTCTTCGCCGCCTCGAATTTCATGAACGTGCACATGACCGCCGGCTATGCCAGCGACCAATTGTTCTGGCCGAACATTGTGCGGGCCATCGGCCAGGCACTGGTTTTCGCACCGCTCTCGGCGATCGCCGTATCAGGCATCGAGCAGGAGAACGCCGGCTCAGCATCGGCTTTGTTCAACATGATCCGCAACCTAGGCGGCGCCGTCGGCATCGCGCTGCTGCAGACCTTCCTCACCAAGCGCGAGCAGTACCATTCGAACGTGCTGGTGCAGTCGGTCTCACTGTTTGAAGAGGCAACGCGTTCCCGCATCGAGAGGCTCACCGCCTACTTCCTGTCGCGTGGCGTTAGCGACCACGCGCTCGCCGCGCACAAAGGGGTGATTGCGATTGCACTGAGAGTCCGACAGCAGGCCTACATTATGGCTTTCAGCGACACGTTCTTCCTGCTTGGGATTGCCTTGGTGATCGCGCTCGCAGCCACTCTGCTCCTGAAGAAACCCGGCCGAATCGAAGCCGGCGGCGCGCACTGAGCGACTCGGCCAACGCGATCAGTCAGACTAGTGACGGCCGACACGGCTACGCATGAAGTCTCCGACTGTCGCGAGATTAGCTCTTGATGATGCATATCCTCCAAGGTTGGTGATTGTGACCTATCACCATTCGAGAGGGACCCCACCTGTTCAATCGACCAGCGCGCCGATAAGAGCCATCAGAACGCTATGCCGATAAGAGCCATCAGAACGCTATGTTGAGGGCGCGCGTGAAGTCGACTGCATCAAGGCCGTGGGCGGCTTATACCGCGGAACAGGATGTCCCACGCGCTGGTGTAGCGCCGACAGGCAAGAGGCACAGCCGCCGTTAGCTTGGATTGAGCGGCCTTCTGATGTTTGCGCGGGGTCACCCAAGCTCGCGAAGGGTCTGCCATAGACCTTTGCATGGCATGACCGACGCTTCCGTTCGATGGTCGCGCAGGCTGGGGCGGCGCAATCTCCTCAGCAGACGCCGATCGGCCGTCCATGGAGGCACGTGCCAATCCACGGGGGCCAGCGGTGGAGGCGGCCGATATGGCCGTGGGAAAGGCGATCAACAGGAGACAAACATGAGCACACACATGAGCCTGGACGACATTTCACACTCCGGTCGACCGGGGCCTGACGAGCTGGTTCCGTCGCGCTACGCACTCAAGGTCGGCGAGATTGACGTGTTGATTGTCAGCGATGGAATACTACCAATTCCATCCCAGACTATGGCATACAATGTCGACCCGGCCGTCCGGGCAGCCTGGCTGGAGGACGAGTTCCTGTCGCCGGAGATGCTCGAGTGGCCGCTGAACGTGGTCGTGGTGCGCAGCGGCGGCCAGACCATTCTCGTCGACGCTGGGCTAGGGGCGGACCCGGACTTGCACTTGCCCCGGGCCGGCCAGTTGATTCATCGACTTGAGGCCGCCGGCATCGATCTCGCATCAGTGACTGACGTCGTGCTGACCCACATGCACATGGACCACATTGGCGGGCTGCTCGTCGACGGAGTGAAGGAGCGGCTGCGTCCGGACCTGCGGATTCACGTGGCAGCCGCTGAGCTCAAGTTTTGGGAGTCCCCCGATTTCTCTCGCGTCTCCATGCCACAGGGGTTCCCGGACGCGCTTCGGCGTGCTGCCAAGCGGTTCGTGCAGGACTACCGCAGCCAGCTACGCACGTTCGAGGACGAGCACGAGGTGGCGCCAGGCGTAGTCGTCCGCCGCACCGGCGGCCACACCCCCGGGCACAGCGTGGTCCGCCTGGCGTCCGGCGGCGACCGGCTGACGTTCGCCGGGGACCTCGTATTCCAGGTCGGGTTCGACCATCCCGACTGGCACAATGGCTTCGAACACGACCCCGAGGAGGCGGCCCGCGTCCGCGTCAGTCTTATGCGGGAGCTCGCGGCGAACCGCGAGCCGCTGGTGGCCACTCACCTGCCGTTCCCGTCCCTCTGCCATGTGGCGGTGGACGGCGACGCTTTTCGTTGTGTGCCGGCCGTCTGGGACTACTGACCGCTCGCTAGGCTAAGACCGAACCAGCCTAGATGACGTCACCGTCGAGAAACATAGCGCCATGATCGTCTGTTCGTGGAATGTGTTGACCGATCAGGATGTCCGCTCCGCCGTCACGGCGGGGCGGCCGCACTCGACCGGCCGGGTCTATGGCCGTCTCGGCTGCAACCCCAAAGGCGGCCGCTGCGCGCTCACCATCCGCCGCGTCATGGACGAGGCGCTCGGGCACCGCCCGTCTGCATCGTGCAGAGGCTGCGCGCGGTCCTCGCAATCCTGATTCGTCTGCCGCCGGCCGACCTTCTGGGAGTACTGAGCGCTTTTTGATTAGGACTAGCGAGGTGGGGGGCAGGAACCTGGCGCGCCCGGCACGACGTCTCGGAAACCTGACTGCGATGTTTATGCTGATTGCCAGGCCGCTCGTCTTCGGGATCGCCCTCGTGTTGGCTGGTCAGGCACAGGCGCAGGCGCCGGTCACAGCGCGGCTTTCCTTGGGCTATGCAGACCTATACCGAAGCATAGGTTGGGCATCGAAACCTCTCTGCTCGATCGCACTTTGGCGTAGTAGCGCTGCCGCTCCTAATTCCGCTATCTAAGTTCCGACGGTGACGTCACACGTTGGTGGGGCATGTACGGGACTATCTGTCGCTCAATCGGTTCCAAGCGGCAGGCATCAAACCCAGGTCATGGTTGACGTGTGGCGGACACGCGGTTGATAATATTCTATGTAAACGAAGCCAATTTCGTATCCAGCAGATCTCCCTGAGGCGAGGATCATGGGCGCGCTAGATTCAGCACCCGGAGGATTTTCAGGAAGCGAAGGCAGCCCCATAGCGATTCTCGTTGATGATGACACAGAGGTCCGCGACTCCCTCGAGGAGTTGCTGAATTCGGTCGGCATTGAGTCGATATCGTTCTCTTCGACCCAGGAAGTGCTGGATGCAGAGCTTCCCGATCGCCCGGCTTGCCTGGTTCTCGATGTACGTATGCCGGGTCTGAGCGGCCTCGATCTTCAACATCTCCTACTGACAAAGGGCATACAGACGCCGGTTGTGTTCCTGACGGGCCACGGCGACATCGCCATGAGCGTGCAGGCGATGAAAGCGGGAGCGGTTGACTTCCTGACCAAGCCTGTGCGCGACCAGACCTTCCTCGACGCAATATCGGCAGCCGTCAATGCCGATATTGCCCGAAGAGCCGCGGCGACCGTATCGCGCAAGACCATGGCGCTTTACGAGACGCTCACTCCCCGCGAGCGTGAGGTGCTTAGGTTTGTAGTCTCCGGGGCGATGAACAAGCAGATCGCCTTCGATCTTGGCATCAGCGAAATCACCGTGAAGCTCCATCGGAGCAACATGATGAAGAAGATGAATGCAAGGTCCCTCACGCATCTGTTGAGTGCTTGCCAGTCTCTGCCGGCTGAGATGCGCTGAACGCCGCTTGAGATGCGGCTCTCGCTGTAGGGAGGATATGGGCGAAGCGAGGCGCAGTGGTCCGCGGGGGTTGATGCCGAAACCGGCGCATAGGCGGTTTCGGGAGGGTCTGAAATGGAACTGACGTCAATGACACAACGCCGCGCCGTGGCTGCGGCGATCGGCGCTGCGACAGTCTCACTTGCATTGTTTGCCGGCGAGCCTTCCGGCCTGCTGGTCGCCATTGCAGTTATATGCATCTGCGTGGGATGGAAGGCGGGATTGGCGGCGATTGTCGCAGGTAGTCTGCTTTCATCTGTGATGTTTCCGCCATATGGGGCCGAGGATGGCGCCGTCAGGTTGGTGGCGTTTGTTGCCGCCGCTTTTGGCCTCTGGCTGGTAGTGAACATATTCAGAAGAATGAGCTTTTTTGACCAGGCCAATCGGCGAGCCGGACCTAGTGTCGCCGATATTCCGGGCCTCGGCTGGTCCGCCAATCCGGACGGGCGCCTTCGGTTCCCCAATGCTGCAGCCCTCGAGTACGTTGGCGTCTCCGCCGAAGAAATGCGCGAGATCATGGATGCCGACGACTTTTCCTGGTGGCTGAGATTTGTCCATCCCGAGGATGTCGAGACGAGTATGGCGCAATGGCGCCACAGCCTAGAGACGGGCGAGCCGATGATCGAAGAGCAGCGTTTGCGCCGGTTCGACGGCACCTATCGATGGTTTCGCGATACGGGTGTTGCCTCGCGCGATGAGCGGGGGCGAATTATCGGCTGGTATGGCCATACCGAAGACATCGACGACCGGCGCAAGGCGGAAGCCGCGCTGCGCCAGAGCGAGAGGGAGCTCAGGCTTTTGGTCGATACGGTTCCAACCATGATCTGGCTCATGACGCCGGCGGGATTACCGTACTATTTCAACAAACGTTTCGTCGATTGGGCGGGTATCGACTCGACCAAGGTGGAACCGCGTGGCACGCGCCAATTCGCCTCGCATGTGGAGTTGTTCCATCCAGATGACCGGGCGGCCGTCAAGGCCGTGTTCCAGAAGTCCTTTGCCCGTGGAGAGCCACTCCAGCACAAAGGTAGGCTGTGCCGGAAGGATGGCGAATATCGCTGGATCGATTCGCGCTTCGAACCGCTACGCGACGAAGACGGCACCATTCTTCGATGGTACGGCGTCAACTTCGACATCGACGATGAGGTCCGCGCTCAGGAATCCCTGCGTCTTGCGGACGAGCGGCTCGCGCGCGCCTTGCGCGCCGCCAGCCTGTCCGAACTGTCGGTGTCCATTGCGCACGAGCTCAACCAGCCACTGCAGGCGGTCGTGTCCAACGCCGGCGCGTTCCAGAGATGGCTGAACGCCGATCCGCCAAACTTCGATCACGCCAGTCGGGTCGCCCAGAAAATCATCAAAAACGCCGACGCGGCGGCGCAGGTGATCAGCCGCATCCGGGCGCTGTTCAGCAAGACTGAAGGCGAACCGCACGCGATCGATCTGAACGCCGTGATCCGTGAAGTATGTGATCTGCTGGGTGACAGGCTCGCATCGAGCAGCGTCAAGCTGGATCTTCACCTCGATCCCCACCTTCCTGAGGTGGCTGCCGATCGCGTTCAGATGGAACAGGTCGTCCTCAACCTCGTCCGCAATGGCATCGAAGCGATGCATGACGTCGCCACTAACGTGCGAAGCCTGCGGATCGTGTCGCGGCGTCAGATTGACGGTACAGTCGAGGTCGAAGTGCGAGATCGCGGCCGCGGGCTTAGCAATCCGGAACTGATTTTCGAGGCGTTCTACACAACCAAGCCGGACGGAATGGGAATGGGCCTGGCAATCTGCCGATCGATTGTCGAGGCACACTGCGGACGGCTTTGGGCCGAAAATGTCGAGACAGGGGGGGCCTCGATAACCTTCAGCCTCCCCACCAGCGCTGCCAACTCGGCCAAGACACCTAACGCTGCGACAGTTAGCGACGGAGTGGGTGCTTTCAGAGGCTGATCCGGGAATCGGCCATCGACTGCCCGATCTCGATGAGCGTGTTGGCCATGATGTACAAAATTCCGAAGACCATGGCGACGCCCAGCACTGCTGGGAGATCGGCGCTGGCAAAAGCCTGGACTGTGTAAAGACCCAGACCAGGCCATCCGAAGACGCGCTCGACAATCAACAAATTGCCGAAGAGAAGGCGGATCTGCAGGCCGAGCATGGACAGTGGGGCCGTGGCAGCATTGCGCAAACCGTGGTGCAATAGCACCTTTACTTCGCTGAGACCCTTGCCGCGTGCTGTCCGAACATACGCCTGACTCATAACGTCGTGAAGCGCTCCGTTCAGGCTTCGCCCAACAGCTACGCCGATGGGCAACGCCAGTGCAAGCGCCGGCAAGATCATGTGCAGCAGCGCGTCGGCGCTGACCTCGGGCCGGCCGGCCAGTATTCCATCAATGAGGTTGAATCCCGTAGGGCCTGCGAAGTCGCGGTTGGTAAGCCGCCCCGCTCCGGGAAGCCAATCGAGCCGGAACCAGAAAAAGTAGGTGAGAAGTAAGGCCGACAGAAAGATCGGGGTGGAGCCCACCCCCACCATAGCGAGCCTTATGCCGGCCGATCTCGGAATCAGGAACTGAAGTGCCGCCATGACGCCGGCCAGCGCCACTCCCACACCGATGGACGTCAGTCCGAGTTCAAGCGTGGCGGGAAGGTATTGCCGTATGTCGTCAGACACCGGCCGCCGGGTTCTTACCGACGTCCCCAGATCCCCATGCGCGAGGCGCAATAGAAAGCGCCCGTACTGAACGACAGCCGGGTCGTCCAATCCGAGCTGCTTGCGCATCGCTTCGACGGTTTCTGGCGGAGCGCTCGGCCCGGCAATGGCTCGCGCTGGATCGGCGGGTATGATGCTTTGGAGACCGAAAACGATGAAGCTCATCACGAGGAGAACGACAACGGCGCCGACGATGCTTTTGGTGAGATATGCCAGCATCTAGGTCCCCCTCAGCGCGGCGCGAATGCCGTCGCCCGCAAGGTTGGCGAGGAGGCAGAGGAGAAAGATGATCGCGGCCGGCAGGATCGGCAGCCACCAATGGACGGTGAGACTGTCGAGGGTGCGTGACGTCATCGCTCCGAGTTCAGGCGCCGGTGCAGGCAGTCCAAGGCCAAGGAACGACATCAGCGACAACGTCATGATGATGTTGGCGACATCCAATGACGCCCCGATGACCAACGCCGGGACCACACCCGGCAACAAGTAACGCAACAGCAGGCGCGGACCGCGGACCCCTGCAATACGCGCTGCCTCGACATGAGGACGGGCCTTGAGGCGACGAATTTCATCACGGGATATGCGCGCGTACCAGGGCCACCAGAAAATCGCGAGCGCGATCATCGTGTTGACGAGCCCGGGGCCAAGCGAAGCCACGACAGCCAGCGCGATGAGCGTTGCTGGAAGGACTAAGAACAAGTCGACGATCCGCTCGATGACCAGATCGACCTTGTCGCCCATGAGGCCCGAAATCAGTCCGAGCAGAGAGCCCAAAGTGAGACTGAAACCGATAACAGCAAGCCCTGGCAGCCACGTATATCGAACGCCGAGGATCACCCGCGAGAACAGGTCGCGGCCGATCTCGTCGGTGCCGAACCAATGTTCGGCCGAAGGCGGCAGGTAGGCCCCGGCGACGCGCAGTTGTGGATCGAACGGCGTGATCCAGGGCGCCAGCACGGCCACAAGGGTGACGACAGGTACGCCGACAATGCCGATGCTTTCAAGCCGACCGGCACGCCGGAAGAAATCACGCCAGTTGAACCGAGGTCGCGCAGGCAGGGTCTCCGGGCTCGGCCTGCCAGTCATCGTCCGCCTCCCGCCTGCAGGCTAGGCATCGCCTCGATGAGGGAGCGCGTGTAGGCGGACTGTGGCGCGGCAATGATGGCATCTGGATCGGCAACCTCGACCAACTCGCCGTCCTTCAGCACCGCGACACGGTCGGCGATGATCCTGGCTGCCGCCAGGTCGTGGGTCACGAACAGCATCGCCATGTCGAGCCGCCGCCGAAGGTCGCTAAGAAGGTTCAATGTGGTGGCCGCCAGCGACACGTCCATGGCGCTGATCGGTTCATCGCAGAGCAGAAGCCTTGGGGGGACGATTACCGCGCGAGCTAAAACGGCGCGCTGGCATTGCCCGACCGACATCTCGGCCGGCAGCGCGTCCATCAGGACCGGATCGAGCCCGACCAGCTTTATTGCCTCACCGACGCGGCGTCGGCCGTAGTCACTGTCCAGCGAAATGGTCCTCAGGCGCTCGCCGATCTGCTCGCCGATCGTGAGCCAGGGAGTCAGCGCCGCCACGGGGTCTTGGAACACGACTTGCGGAGGAAGCTTGTCGAAGCGCGTAACAGTGCCGCTGTCCGGTGCCACGAGCCCGGCAGCAATCCTCAGAAGGGTAGACTTGCCCGCGCCACTCTCGCCCACCAGCGCCACGCACTCGCCAAGCTTGATCGAGAGGTTGACCGACCTGAGAGCGGGGCGCGGTTGACGACGTCCCCAAAACGATCGGGCGCCTGTCGGATATGTTTTTCCGACGTTAGACAACCTCAAGGCCGCGGTTTGCTGGATCGCCTGGGCCGGCCATGGTTCCGCACCAGCGCGCTGCGCCGAGAGAGATGGGGTTTGCTCCTGGTAAAGGCAGGCGACCGCGCCACCGTGGACGGGAGCAGGCGCCAGCGGTGGGCGGATCGCCGTGCAATCTGGCTGGGCGATCGGGCAACGTGTCGCGTAGGCGCAGGCGTTCTCTGAATTTATGGAGGGCGTGCGCTCGGAGGGAAGCGTGGGAAGCGGGCGCCGTCGATCAGAGTCCAGATCGAATCGAGCGGCGAGCAGGCCGGCGGAATAGGGGTGCGCGGCATTGCGGGCCACGTCCTGTATGCGGCCCATCTCAACGATGCGTCCGGCGTAGAGAACCAGGACGCGGTCGGCCAGTGAGGCCGCCACAGCCAGATCGTGAGTGACGAACAGAATTGCCGTCTCCTGCTCGCGGGCCAGATCGCGCAACAGGTCAAGGATCTGCGCCTGCATGGTGACATCGAGCGCGGTGGTCGGTTCATCGGCGATGAGCACCTTCGGTCTTGCCATCATTGCCATGGCGATCAGCACGCGTTGACGCTGCCCCCCCGACAGGCGATGCGGAAGCGCATCGGCGATGCGGTCCGGGTCAGGCACGCCGGTTCTGCTGAGCCAGTCTTCGATCGATCCCTCGGCGCCCCCAGTGGATTCTCGCATCTGGCGGCGGATCGTCATCGTGGGGTTGAGTGCGCCCATCGGATCTTGCGAGATGGCACGGACGAGTTGGCGGCGGGCCAACCGCCAGGTGCGCCGTCCCGCGCCGACAAGCTCGATCCCTGCAAGCCGGATTGAGCCTGCAACCTGCGGCAGGTATTCGCGCGGCAGGAGCCCCTGAAGCGTCAGCCCGATGCTTGTCTTGCCAGATCCGCTTTCCCCGACCAGCGCGATGATCTCGCCCGGAAACATGTCGAAACTGATGCCATCGAGGACGCGGGAAGGACGGCCTTCGCGGCTGAGGAAGACGGAGAGGTCTTTGACGGCGAGAACGGACTCGGTCACAGGTTCGGACATTCGGTGCGAAAGCTTGATCATTTGCGGTGCGAGCCTGACCTGCTTCCGGAACGAACCGGACGGCCGGAGTTCAGTGTCCCCAGCGAACCGTGCTGAAGTCGATGTTGCCGGGTGGGTACACGGGACGAAGTCCAAGGTCCTTCAGACCCTTCGCGTGGACAACCACATCGTTGACGTCGACAAGCGGGATCACGACGCCGGCATCGAAATACATCTGCCCCGCTCTCTCGTAGAGAGCGTCGCGTTCCTTGACGTCGGTCAACGTCCCGGCCTGATCCACGATGGCATCGGCTTCCGGCACGACTCGGCCAAAAAAGTTGAGGGGACCGCCTTTTGTGAAGAACACCTTGGCCTGGCTCTCCGGATGAGCGGCATCCGGGCCCGCGATCGTGAGCAGCAAATCGGGAGGGTTTGGGTCGTCTTTCAAGGTGTAAGCAGCGCCGGAAGGCAGCACGTAAGCCGTTGCCTTTACGCCGATCAACGCCAGTTGCGCTATCATCAGGTCGGCGATGCGGCTGTAGCTCGGGGCCGCGCTATGGAGGCCAATGACCAAATTGACCGCGCCATGTTTGGCGATCGCGGCTTTCGCTGCCTCGAAGTCGGTCGGAAACCGGATCGGATTCATTGGGTCGAGCATCACGTTCGGATACACCGACCTTGACAGGCTTGCGAACTCTCCAAAGGCGTCTTTGACCCACAGCGCCGGGTTGATTGCTGTCAAAACGGCCTTGCGGACCTCCGCGTCGTCGAGCGGCGAGTTCGGCTTAACGAAGAGATCGTACGGTATCATGCTCGGGGCCGCGGTGACCTCCAGACCCCCCGGCAGGCTGGTGAGTTGCGCGAACGGATAGTTGATCGGCACGGCATCGATCACACCCGCCTGCAATTGAAGTATCTGCTGGCTGATATCGGGCACGACCGAAATCTGGATCTGCCGGAAGAACGGTCTGTCACCCCAGTAGTCGTCGTTGCGCTCGAGCACATAGCGCTGACCGCGTTTGAATTCAGCCAGTTTGAATGGACCAGTACCGACCGCGTGCTCATTGAGCCAGGTCTTCGCGAAGTCGCCGTTGTCATGCTCGGCGAGCGCTACGGGACTGATGATCTTGGGCCCCCACGGACTGGAAAGGGCATCGAGGAGCGAAGGCTGAGGATGGCCCAGCGTGAGCACGACCGTCGAACCGTCGGGCGCCCTCATGTCCTTCACGTTGGCCAGGGAGTAGCTCAGGCTCAGCCCACGATCGCGGCGCCTTTCGAACGAGTTTATGACCGCTGCCGCATTGAATGGCGTGCCATCATGGAACTTGACGCCTTCGACCAGGTGGAATGTGTAAGTCAGCCCGTCGTCCGAGATATCCCAACTCCTGGCGAGCCGACCAACGATCCTGGTCGAACCCGGATGGTATTCGACAAGGCCTTCGTAGACGTTGTTGATCGCGCTCATCGCGCCGGTTTCAAACCCGTTGTCCGGATCGAATGTGCCGACATCGGCCACATACGGAATGCGCAATACCTCCTGAGCGAACGCCGGCGCCGCCCAAAACAGCAAACCGAGCGCGAGTCCCAGCATGCGGAGGCCAAAGCTAGGTCTGGAGGATTGTCTGGCCGGACGAGAGTAGGACGTCTGCATCAATTGTCCCTGTTGGCCTAGTCTTTCGGCGAGGGGACTGCGGCAAGCCATACGCACTCAAATCCTTAGCCGAAGAGGGCATCTCAGGCCCTTGTTCAACTCGGCATCCGCCGATTCCGTCGAGACTTTCC
This sequence comes from Mesorhizobium newzealandense, assembly GCF_042682145.1. NCBI lineage: Bacteria > Pseudomonadati > Pseudomonadota > Alphaproteobacteria > Hyphomicrobiales > Phyllobacteriaceae > Mesorhizobium > Mesorhizobium newzealandense. Next base: position 26,525 of record NZ_JBHUGZ010000008.1, read on the forward strand.
TTCGTCGCTCGACATCGGCGCAGTCAGCCAGACATACACTGCCTGGTTGCACCATACGTCAGCCCACCGATCGCAGTCTATGAGACTCGAGCAGAGGATACCCTATCCTCAGGCATAGATTGTCTGAAACGCGGACGCCGGCTCAGCAAAGTTCGAGCGAACCGAATGAGATCGCTGACAGCACTGCGGCCGACATCAATTCTCATCCGACCTTGCGGCATTGTGTTGAGGATATATCCACCCTGTCGCCCAGAGTAGCCTTCACACACTGAGGCATCGGTCCAAGGCTTGCTTTGATCAGCATCTCCATCCACTGGGCGCATCCTGCCAAGACCGTGGCATCGCATAGCAGATACTCTTGCAGAATTGGTTCGCGGGAGGAGCCGGCGCATTCTGTTTCCCGCAGCCGCAATCCTCATGGAGGGTTCAATGTACGATCTCGCGGGAATGCCGTGGCGCCGCAGACCCCTTGCCGTGCCAGGTTTCGTAGCCCGGACCGCTATGGGGATGTCAATAGCCACACAGTTGGCATCTGGGGTTCGCGAATTCATCGCACCCCGCTACAGGCCCGAGCTCCACCATATGCGGGGCCCGGGGCCAGCCTGCGCGCGTCGCGCGATCAAGGTTGAATCGAGGCAAGTCCAGCCGGCAGGCTGCCAACAACGGCACGATACGGCCTGGCACAGATACCTTGGAGGCAGCCAATGAACTGTATCCACTGCGGCTCTACTTTTCACCGGCGACCGTACCATTATTACTTCTGCTCGCAAATGTGCTGGGAGGTCGCCAAGAGAGACACACCTTGGAGGATCCTGTCGGATGGCTTCGGCCCGTTCACGTCGCCTGTTAAGTCCACCATTTCTGCTCGGTATCCTCGACTCCTGGTCGGGCCATTGCACACGACGCCCTGACAGGGTGGAAGTACCCGTGGGTTTGTTGCAGCAATATGCACTGTAAGGAGGTGCAGTCGCCGGTCGTACTAGAAAGGAAGGAAGGCTACGTCATTCAATTCACTGGCGAGCAATTCACTGGCGAGGCTACCAAGATAAGCGGGTGAAGAACTCGCCCGATGGCGAATACCATTGGTAAGCGCATCAGGCGGGCGTTAATGCTGGCCATACGATTTGTCTCTTCGTGCCGCCGAAGGGCTTTTAGATATACGCGCCGCGCTGAACTCAACAAACAGCTTACGAGTGTCCAGAGAGGCGAGGCCACGTCGATCGGCACCTCGCGCTCCAGGGGCCGCCAAACACTACGGTGCCAAGCTGCAGCCACCGATGGTTGTCTCCAGCTGGCACGCCTCCTGAAGAGATACGCCCGACGCCGCTGCTTTTGACCCTGTTCTGGCAATGGCCGGTGAAAGGGCCTGCTCCAAGGCAGCGCGCTGCTCTCACGAGTGAATGCGCATTCCTATGCCCCGGCGCGTGCGTGCCATCCCCGCGACCAACTGCCCTAGCCCTTTGCATCGCCCAACAGATGCCTGCGTAGAATAGTCTAGTGCATCGGACTGTCCCATTCTTCTACAGCCTGCCTCGATATCAGTAATTCGAAATGGTTATGGCACATATGAACTAAAAGGAGAAGAATATGACAAGTGAAGTACCAAGCAATTGGTTGGAATGGACCAACCTCATTCTGGGCGCATGCCTGGCCTGCGCTGCCTTCATGTTCGCCGGACTACCCCTCGCGGTTTGGAACGCGGGGATCGTGGGTGCGCTGATTGTATGCTGTTCTGCTGTGGCGCTCTACCGCTACGGAGCTTGGACTGAATGGTCCAATCTCACCTTGGGGTGCTGGGCAGTGGTTGCTCCATTCCTGCTCGGATTCGGGTCGGCGCAGGGACCGATGTGGACGCACGTTATGATCGGCCTTTGCGTTGCGACCATCGCTGCCATGCAGCTTATAGCAAGTCGCAAGTCCGCAGGTGCCCTCAAGCACTAAGTCCGAAGCCCGCAGATGATGTGGTCCAAACGTGACCACCGGGGACGGACTCGCGGAGTTGCTGCCGCGGCCGTCCCCGGGAAACGGTCTGGCTGAAATGATGGACTCGAAGCCACCGCATCGTGGCCGTAGGGCCTCCCATGTTAGTTGGCGGAGCTGCGCGTCCACTGATTGCTGCAAATGGGTCCTGCTGCCGAAGTATCGGAAGTCCTAGACGATCGGACGATGCTACCTAGCCCTGCACCTGATCGACCCGTAGCCCTTTTCAGGCCATGCGACGTTTGGAGACCTGCTGTGCAAGATCGGCCGGAGGACGAGATGTCCGAAATACCGGCCACCAAAAGCTTCGCCGACGCAACCGAGACGGCTGCCCCTCGCGTTGAGGTTTCGCCCTGAGGCCTACGTCATGGCCTTCTGTGTTGCGCTAGGGATCGCGTTGGCAACCACGCTGCTGCTCGAGAAGCCCGGCGATCTCCGATGCGGCGGCCGCCACTGAGCTGCGCCGACCAAACCGATCAAAGGGCTGGACACGACTGAGCGGACGCGGAAAAGTTTGCACTCTACCGTGAGATGAGCACGGGAATCCGCACTCTCGCCAACAGGGAGCGGGGTGTACCCGCTCCGGTCGTTTAGGGGGGCGTCACTCCGGAGGTTAGGTGGGCATGCCACTCAGTTCGTCTCGCCTCATGGATTTCCATGAGGTGCGGCTGGCGCATGGTGGGACTACGGTGGGGCGTGAGTTCGCAAGCCCAGATCCAGACACCTAGCACAAGTGCTATACGCAGCACTGACAGTTCCGATGCTTTGCTTGTCCTGGAGGAGCAGCCAATGATGCACGTCTGGTCGCATCGCCCCCAATTCTCGTACCTGGGGCTTTTTTTTGCGGCATATGTCCTGGGCTGCGGATTCGCTCAGTTGCTTGCAATCGTGCCTGGAACAGGTATTTCCATCTGGCCCCCGAGCGGGCTTTTCATCGCTACGCTTGTCCTCGCCTCCAGGCCCAGCTGGCCGTGGTGGGTGGCGGCGGGCTGTCTGGCCGAACTGTTCAGCAATTTCCTGTGGTTCCACAGTCCGCTGCCTGCGGCCGTCCTGATCTATGCCGGCAACGCGCTTGAAGCTGTGGTCGGGGCATGGCTCGTGAACCTGACCTGCAGGCGCCCGGTGCGGCTGGAAACCTTGCAGGAAGTTCTCGCATTCGTGGTATTGGCCGCCGGAATCGCGCCTATCGCAAGCGCGACGGTCGGAAGTGCCACCCTTGCGTGGTTTGGTATGCAATCTCAAACTTTCACGGCGGCTTGGCCGCTATTCTGGATCGGCGATGCCACAGGGGTCCTGATCGTTGCGCCGCTGGCGCTGGTCGTGTTCCAGAACTGGCGTGACGTGACTCAGCTCTCGAGGGAGCGTTGGATGGAAGTCTGCATCCTGGGGCTGATCTTTCTTGGCGTCGCAACTCTTTCACTCAGCGGTTACCTGCCCTTCGCCTACATAATCATGCCGCCTCTGCTCTGGGCCGCAGTGCGTTTCGAGTTCAAAGGCGCCGCCGTCGCCTTGATCCTCCTTGCGCTGATCACGGCGGTATTCACGATATCCGGTGCCAGCCAATTTGCCGGCGATCCCGAATCTCTGAAGCAAAAGCACATCATGCTGCAGTTGTTTCTGGCCATTTCAGCGTTCTCGGCGCTCATCGTTGCCGCCATTTCCCAGCAGCATCAGGTGGCGTTGCGCACATTGCGCCAAAGCGAACGCCAACTTCAGCGGATGATCGATGCACTCCCAGTCCGCGTTTGGAGCGCTACGTCAACGGGCCAGCCGTTGTACTTCAACAAGCGATACCAGGACCATTTCCGCGCCGTTATCCCGACGTTCGATCCTCTCCAGCCCTCGCGTATCGAGACATTGGTGCAGGAACTGACCCATCCGGAGGACACTCCCGAGGTGCAGCGGACGCTGTGGAACTGCTTCGCAACCGGCAACGCTTCCACGATGCGGTTTCGTTGGCGCGAGAAGGACGGTGACTACCGGTGGGCGGAATGCCGGGTAGAACCACGGTGTGACGAGGACGGAACGGTTGCCGAATGGTACGGCGTTTCCCTCGACATCGACGACGAGGTGCGCGCGCAGGCGGCGTTGCGTGAGCGTGAGCGAGAGCTGTCACTGCTAGTCGACATGGTCCCCGTTAACATTGGCCGCATGGCGCCTGACGGCGAGCCGACCTTCTTCAGCAAGCGTACGCTAGAATCTATCGGCCTGGATGACGTCGCGGCTTTGGATAGGCCAGGGATGAGCCGCGTGGCGGCGATGATAGGGGCAACCGTCCATCCGGAGGATGGACCCCGTATGAGGGAGGTACTTGGCCACGCCCTCGTAACCGGCGAACCCTATATCATGAAGTATCGCCGACGCCGCGCAGACGGCGTGTATCGCTGGATGGAGGGCCGCGCGGAGCCGCTGCGGAATCAAACGGGAACGATCGTGCAATGGTACGTGGCTGCCATGGACATCGACGATGAGGTGCGCGCGCAGGAGGCATTGCGCGACCGGGAGCGGGAACTCGCGCAACTCGTGGATATGGTTCCGAGCATGCTTTGGCGGCTGAGTTCGGAGGGCGAGCCGACCTTCTTCAACAAGCGCCTAATGAATTTTCTAGGCCTGGACATAGGAGATGCAGACAAGTCGGGCATGACCCGGCTGGCGGCTGTCATAGAGACGGCGGTCCATCCCGACGATGCTGCAGGCCTGGCGGAAGCGCTCAACCATTGCTTCGTCACGGGCGAGCGCTTCTCCAAGAAGTATCGCCTGCGGCGTGCGGATGGCGTCTACCGCTGGGTCGAAGGCAGCGCGGAGCCGCTGAGAGATGAGAGCGGGCGGATCGTCGAGTGGTACGGGCTCTCGCATGACATCGACGATCAACTGCTCGTCGAGGAGGCGCTGCGACGCAGCGAGCGGCAGCTGCAGCAGCTCATCGACACTGTGCCAGTTCAGATGTGGTGTGTAACGCCTGGCGGCGAGCCAGCATACATCAACAAGACCATGGTGGACTATATCGGTCTGAAGCTTGAAGATTTTGATGCTCAGGGCGGATTGCCGAGTGCTATTCAAACCATCGTCCATCCGGATGACAGGGCCGCGTTGCAGGGCGCCTTGACCCATTCCTTCAGCACGGGTGAACCGTTCGAGCTGAAGTTTCGCAACCGTCGATGGGATGGCTCATACCGTTGGACAGAGGGCCACGCGGATCCACTCCGCGATGAGAGCGGTCGCATTATCCGGTGGTACGGCGCCAACGTTGATATCCACGATCATGTGACTTCTCAGGAGGCGCTGCGCGAGAGAGAACGCTTCCTCTGGCAGCTTGTCGAAACGCTGCCGGCGATGATCGATTGCGCCGCGCCGGATGGCGAGCCAGTTTATCGCAGCCAGCAGCTCCGCGAGTTTCTCGGATACAATCTCGAAGAATTGGACGGGACAGGAAAGTCCCGGCTGGTCGGCACACTCGACGCCGGCGTTCATCCCGACGATGTGGCGGGCGTCAAGGAGAGATATGCCCATTCGCTGTCCACCGGTGAGCCTTACGCGCGGAGGCATCGTCTGCGGCGTTTCGATGGCGAATATCGCTGGGTCGAGACACGCGCCGCGCCGATGCGCAACGCCGAAGGCGCTATTGTGCAGTGGAACGTGATCTGCCTGGACATCGACGGTGAGGTTCGGGTGCAGGAACAACTGCGTCTTGCCCAGGAGAACCTTGCGCGTCAGACCCAGGCGGCAAGCCTGGCCGAGCTCTCCGCGTCGATCGCCCACGAGGTCAACCAGCCCTTGGCGGCCGTGGTGGCAAACTCGCATGCATGCCAGCGTTGGCTCACGGCCACCCCCCCCAAATATCGAGCGCGCACAGAAAACGGTGGAGCGCGTCATTCGGGACGCCAACGCAGCGGCGGATGTCGTCAGCCACATCCGCGCCTTGTTCAAACAATCCGTAGAAACTCAGCGGACCGACACAACGCTGTCTAGCGTCATTGCCGAGGCGCTGGATCTCATGGCGGAGGAGGCGGGGCGGCATCGTGTCCGCATCGATACGGACCTAGAACGCGATCTTCCGCTTCTGCTGCTCGATCGCGTCCAGATCCAGCAGGTCCTGGTCAATCTCATGCGCAACGGCATGGATGCGATGGACTCTGTTCCGGGCAACAGAGTCCTTGGGGTGCGTGTGCGCCGACTGGGCGATGTGGTCCAGGCGGAGATCAGCGATCGTGGGCAGGGCGTCGAGTTTCCGGAAAGAATATTCGAGCCCTTCTTCACCACGAAAGGGCACGGGATGGGCATGGGGCTGGCGATCTGCCGTTCGATTGTCGAGTCGCACGGCGGCCGGCTGTGGGTGGAGGCGAACGAACCGCACGGAACGACGTTCCTATTCACGTTGCCGGTTACAGCGAAAGCGGCGCCATGACGACGGAAGACCATATTGTCTACATCGTCGATGACGATGAACGCATTCGCGAGGCACTCGGCGAACTCCTGGCGTCACACGACATGCACGCTATCGCGTTCGCATCGGCCGGCGACTATGTCGGCATGGACAAGCCGGACGTGCCGGCCTGCCTCATCCTCGATGTCGAATTGCCGGATATCAACGGCCTCGATCTGCAGAGGCAGATCGCCGAGGGGGATCATCCGCCGATCGTTTTCATAACGGGGCACGGCGACATCCCGTCATCCGTGCGTGCGATCAAGCGCGGTGCCGTGGACTTCCTGACCAAGCCTTTCAGTGATGCGGACCTCATGGCCGCAATCCATGCGGCGATTGCCCAGGATCAGGCAAGCAGGTCAGAGCGCGCCGAGCTTGGCGTGCTGAGGCAACGCTATCTCGACCTGACGCCGCGCGAACGCGACGTGCTGCCGCTGGTGGTGAGTGGGTTGCTCAATAAGCAGGCCGCCGCCGAACTGGGGATCAGCGAGGTCACGCTGGAAATCCATAGAAGGAACGTCATGCAGAAAATGGTGGCGGCGTCGCTCGCCGATCTCGTGCGTATCGCGGAGCGATTGGAAATTCCGATCACCCACTCGCGCCGGGCGGGAAGGAGCTGAGCGTGAGCAACGTCAGGCCTGTTGTGGCGGTTGTCGACGACGATCCACGGGTGCTCGACTCGCTGGAGGAACTTCTGGAGTCAGCCGGCTATGTGGCCCGCAGCTTCTCATCGGCGCGACAGTTGCTCATCAGCGGCCTGTCGGGCCTGGACGTGCTCATCACCGACATCGGGATGCTTGGCATGAACGGCTTTGAACTTCGTGACCTGGTGAAGAGGACGCGTCCGGAGCTGCCGGTCTTCCTGATCACAGGCCGCCACGAGATAGCCGATCAGGACCGCGCGCAGGGCATCAGCGGATTTTTCCGCAAGCCCTTCGATGCCCAGGCCCTGCTTGCGGCGGTCGGCGACGCCTTGCGCAATCAACAAATGGAGGATGATCATGACAGGTGAGCAGCCGCTCCCGCGGAGATCGGCACCGCTATCACAGCAGCGGGACACGGAGCAGCCGCTCGTCATCATTGTCGATGACGATGCCTCTGTTCGTGAGGCGCTGTCCGAGTTGATCCTGTCGGCGGGCTTCCAGTCAATCTGCTTTGCCTCAACCGGCGAATTCCTCGACGCCGACGTATTGGACGGCCCCGGCTGCTTGATCCTCGACGTGCGCATGCCAGGGACGAGCGGCCTCGACCTGCAGCATCGTCTGGCCCAAAGCGGCAACCCCAAGCCAATCATCTTCCTGACCGGGCATGGCGATATTCCAATGACTGTCCAGGCGATGAAGGCCGGCGCCGTCGACTTTCTCACCAAGCCAGCACGCGACCAAACCCTGCTTGATGCGGTGGTTGCGGGGATTGCGATGGACGCCGCTCGGCGGGCGACTGCAGTGGTCGTCAAGCGCAATGTCGAACGCCATGAGACGCTGACGCCACGCGAACGTCAGGTCCTGCGCGAAGTCGCGCACGGGCGAGTCAACAAACAGATCGCATTCGACCTCGGAATCAGCGAGATCACCGTCAAGCTCCACCGCGGCAATGTGATGCGCAAGATGGAGGTCGCGTCCATCGGAGAGCTGATCCGGGCATGGGAAACACTGCCGGCGTCGATGCGCGATGCCGGCTCCACCAAGACTTTGGCTTGATCCGCTTCCCGGAGCCGCCCAATGGGGTCTACCAGCGCGCCTGGCACAGCAACTCGTCGCCGGCGAGGGGGCGACGAGTTGAAGCCGAACTCGTCGAGTGCGACGAATCCAAGAGGACAGTCCAGCGCTTGGAGGTGCTTATTCTCCAAAGGGCGCGTTCAACACGATGTCGACGGAAGAAGGCGCCCGGTATCCGGGCACGAAGCGTTCGCCAAAGTCCCGGGCGAAGTTGTCGTAGGTCGTTTCCGGGTGCATCTGGGCGATGTGACAGAAGCACCGCGTCATGCGCCGCTTCATCTCGAGCCGCGGGAATTCACCTACAACCTTGGCGATTTCTGCCGCAGGGATGGTCTCGTACTTGAGTCCGACAACATCCAGGCAGATGCCAGCAGTACAAAGGGCTACCTCCGCCTCCTTGTAGAGGCCGATCGACGGGGTCGAGTTGAGGGCCACGCTGTCCCAGATGAGCTGGGCCCGGCGCTCGTCGACACCGCCTTTTCGTGAGAAGATCCTGGCCAGATCCGCGCCTTCGACTTCGAAACGGCGCGGACCGTCAAAACGCTCGTTGAGCGTGATGTCGTGCAACAAGGTCCCGACCGCGACGACTTCCGCGTCATGGTCGATGTTGCGGATCTGCCCGAGTCGTGCCGCGAACAACCAGGAGCGGACGACGTGATTGAACAGATAGGCTTCGCATTCTCTCCGCGCATATTCGAGAGCCTGCTGCACGAGCGGGGTATCGGGGACCGAGACCCCTGCAAGCATCCGGCTGGTGGGTCCGTTCATGTCGAATCCTCCTCACTGCGTTTCGGCCGGTTTCGCCGGCGCGCTTGATCGCAGGCTTCACGCGGCGGCGCGCATGCGGTCCGCCGGATGCTGCAGGCGAAAGCCGATAGCCAGCCTGTTCCAGGCGTTGATCATAGCCACGCCGATCGAGAGCGCGACGAGTTCATCTTCCGAGAAGGCGTTGCGAGCTTCCTCGTAGGCTGCGTCGGGCGCATGGGTCTCGGCGATGCGGGTGAGCGCTTCTGCCCAGGCGAGGGCGGCCCGCTCGCGTTCCGTGTAGAGGGCAGATTCGCGCCAAGCGTCGAGCAGCAGCAGCCGATCGTCGGTCTCGCCCAGTTTGATGGCGTCTTGCCGATGCATGTGCAGGCAATGCGCGCAGCCGTTCATCTGCGACACCCGCAATTTGACGAGTTCGAGCAGCTTCGGATCGAAGCTGCTGGCAAGCCAGCTCTCGACTGCGACAAGGCCCTCGATACCGCCGTTCTTGCGGGCCAGGAAATTCAGACGCTTGGTCATGTGAGACTCCATGATGTTGATTGAAGGTTTCATTTTCTCGCAGGGGGCCACGGCGCTGTTTCATCGGCGCCGACGGTTGACGATCGCGGTTAGCGATAGCCGACACCGGTAACGTAGTCGGAGAGTATCTGCTCTTGGATCTCTTCCCGCTCGAACAGAACTTTCATCGCGTCGCGTATGTCGAGAATACCGATAGGCCTGGCGCCTATGTCGACCACTGGCATGTTCTGCAGGCTGGTGGCAGCCATTGTCTGCCACACCTCACGCAGATCATCCTCCGGCGTGCACGAAACGATATGTCTGCTCATCAGGGCTGAAACTGGCGGCACCGACGACGCCGATCTGACGAGATGGCGGACGAGGTCTGATTTGCTCACCACGCCTTCGGCGCCGCCGTTGCCATTGCACACCACGACAAGGCCGATGCCGGGCCTGGAAAGCGAAAGGGCGGCTGCTTGCACCGTGGCATTGACGTCGATCACGGCAAGGCGTGGCGACGTCAAGGCATGCAGTTTGTCGATAAGCATTGCAGCCGTCCTCCATGTTCAAACCGATCCGGGGATGCTCGACCTCAGTCGTCGTTGTATGTGGTCAGTTCCGTTTCACTGGTATCGACGACGAACACAGCCAGAAGCTTGGCGGGTTCGGTCGTACTCGCATTTTCGCTGACGCCGTGACGGTCGCCTGGAAATTCGGAGAAGCTTTCGCCGGCGCGATATGTCGTTACCGGCCCGTCATTGACTTGGCTGCGGATTGCGCCTTCGAGAACCGTCGCAAAGATGAACGCAGATTTTGGATGCGTATGTCCCGCAGAAGTGCCGCCCGGTTCGTACTCGACGAGCACGGCGCGCATGCTCTTGCCCGGCACATTGGGCAGCGGGTGGTCGTAAATCAGCTTGGCCTTGTCGCCATGTGAATCATGGGCGAGCGCTGAGCCCGTTGCGAGACTGGTTGCGATAGCAGCGGTGCATAAGATGGTCTTGATCATTGGCTTGGCTCCGGTTTGGGTCTTGATGGGGGATCGCCGGCCGGGGAGGGACGACCGGCGATCGGGCTCGCGCCAGGGGTGCAGCGCTGGCCTATGAAGTGATGAAGGCGAGCAGGTCGGGGTTCACCACATCGGCGTGGGTGGTGCACATGCCGTGTGGAAATTTCTCGTAGACCTTGAGCGTCGCTTTTTTCAGAAGCTTCGATGAGAGCAGTGCCGAGCCGGCGATCGGGACGATCTGGTCGTCGTCGCCATGCATCACCAGTGTCGGCACCTTGATCGCCTTCAGATCGTCGGTGAAGTCGGTCTCCGAAAAGGCCTTGATGCCGTCATACTGCGCTTTGGCGCTGCCCATCATCGCTTGCCGCCACCAGTTCTGAATGACACCCGGAATTGGCTTTGCGCCCGGCCGGTTGAAGCCGTAAAAGGGACCGCTTGCGAAATCGAGATAGAACTGCGCCCGATTACCGGCGAGCGATTTGCGCAAGCCGTCGAACACTTCGATTGGCAAGCCGCCCGGATTGGCAGGCGTCTTCACCATGACCGGCGGCACAGCGCCGATAAGCACGAGCTTCGCGACGCGGTCCTGACGCTGACCATGCCGCGCCACATAGTGAGTGGCTTCGCCGCCGCCGGTGGAGTGACCGATATGGACAGCATTTCTTAGGTCGAGATGCTCGACCACGGCGGCAGCATCAGCGGCGTAGTGATCCATGTCGTGGCCTTCGCCCACTTGCGCTGAGCGTCCATGGCCGCGCCGATCGTGGGCGATGACGCGATAGCCCTTGTCGAGAAAGAAAACCATCTGTGCATCCCAATCGTCGCCGCTCAGAGGCCACCCGTGATGGAAGACGATCGGCTGGGCATTCCTGGGGCCCCAATCCTTGTAGTAAATTCCTGTGCCGTCAGTGGTAGTGATCATGCCCATGCTTGCTGCTCCTTTGCTTGCGTCGGAAGATGGACGCTTTTGGTCTCCCTCCGCCCGAGCGGGTGTGGCTCGGGCCAGACCAGCCGCAACTGTGGCGGCAAGGGCGCCCAACAAAACATCGCGGCGCGATGCGCGGCGAACCGGATCGCCTTCGATGTCGCCTACAGCGCGGGATTGACGCTCGCGCTCATCGCGCAAGACCAATTTGCCGTTGCTCCTGCGGCCGCGCATTACAGCCGTTCGGTCGGCTCTGGCCATGTAGCGGTCTTCAGTCTGCGTTTCGATGAAATGTGTAGCCTGCCAGTCTTCTAACCACGGGCCGGCTATGTAATTCTCGTCGTCGTAGACGTAAAAATGAGAGTAACCGTTGCGGTCTGCTTTCTCTCTTACATGGTAAGTCATTTCATTGTTCCTAGATTCTACTTCATCCGGCAAGCTTGTATGCCCCGCCGGAGGGAAATCCATCTTTGCGCTTTCGCTCATTCGCCTTTGAACTTAAGGCTTGCGCGGCGTCGAGCGGCGCGCGGGCAGCGGCTCAGTTCCGCTGGAGTGGGGCGTGGCTGAACCAGTCTTCGAAGCGCGTTGCACCGATGCGAGGGTGGTCGCTTGGTACGAGCGAGCGGTCGTCAAGTTCCGTGCCAAAATAGGGCGCGTGGGGATCCGCGCTTACCTTGCGTGGATCGTTCATTGCCTTCAGAAACTGTGCAACGAGATCGCTCATGCGGATCGGCTCCGGGCCTGCGATCTCGATCGCGCCGTTGACCGGTGGCGAGAGCGCCACGTCGGTCATGATGTCAGCGACGTCGTCAGAAGCGATCGGCTGAAAATAGGCAGACGAAACTGTTGCAATATCTCCCACAGTTCCGGACTGGGCGATGCCGCCCAGGAATTCGAAAAACTGCGTCGAATGGACGATGGTGTAAGGTATCCCTGAGTCCTTGATCAGCCGCTCCTGGGCCATCTTGGCGCGCATGTATCCACTCTTGGGTAGCCGCTCGGCGCCCACGATAGAGAGCGCGATGTGGTGTTTCACGCCAGCCCGCTTTTCTGCGGAGAGCAAGTTTCCCCCCGAGGTCTCGAAAAACTCCAGGACGGCCTTGTCCTCGAAGGATGGCGAATTTGCCAGATCTATAACGACCTGCGCTCCCGCAAGAGCTTCGGTCAACCCTTCGCCTGTGATGGTGTTGACACCAGAGTTCGGCGACGCCGCGAGCACCTCATGACCCCTCTTGCGCAGCCTCTCGACCGTCTTCGAACCGATGAGTCCAGTGCCGCCGATAACCACGATTTTCATGGTCGAACCTCCTTGTTGCATTCCAGGGATTGGTTGTCTGATTGAGCGGCCATCGAGCCGGCACATCACTCTGTCTTCGCAATGGACAATGCGACGGAGCCGCCTGACAAACTATCGAACGGAAGCATCTGTCATGCGATGCGAAGGTCTAGGACCGATGCGTCGATTGGCGGGGGATCCTAGTCAGTATGAGACGGGCGGCGGGTACAAGTGCATGGGTCGACCGGGCCATCGGAATACATAGTCGACCCTTGCGCGCACAACGAACCCGCTACCCGGCAATCGCATGGTGGGCCTCTCTAGCCGGCTGGAGGCGTCGGACTGACCCTCGGTCCAATCGACTGGACATGGCACGCCCACGTAGCGTTTAGGATGAGCAGGCCCACTAGGTGCCCAAAGCCCGGGGAGGACGTCAATTGTCACACGCAGAAGGGAGACCAGGCGCAGCCGGCGACAATGGCCCGGGCGGGAGCACGGACATTGCCGTGCGCGCCCGGCACACGGAGCAGCCGACCGCCGGCATCGTTCATGACCTGGGCAATCTCATCCAGGTTGCGTCATCCGCGCTGAACCGCGTCGCCCGAGACCCAAGCGTCTCAACGGCTCCGGCCCTTGAGCCCGTGATCGCCAGTGCCAGGACGGCGCTGCAACGCGCTGGCGCGCTCGTCCGGGAGACGATCACCAAAGCCGCCGAGCCGCCTCGAGAGATCGAACATACAGACTTGAGTAGCTGCCTGGCTGAGGTCGAGGCTCTCATCCGATGCGCATGGGAGTCGCACATCCGGCTTGAGGTCCGCGTCGGATCCGGTTTGCCTGCGGCGAAATGCGATCGCTTGGGCCTGCAGAACGCGATTCTGAATCTCGTGTTCAACGCGCGCGACGCGATGCCTGACGGCGGCTCGATTTCGATAGACGCTGCAATGGCGGGTCATGGCCGTGCCGCCCTTATCGAGGTCCGCGTCGCAGACAGCGGTATCGGCATGACCCAAGAGACCATGGCCCGTGCCTTCGATCCTTTCTTCACCACCAAGTGTCCAGGGCTGGGCGGTATCGGCTTGCCGATGGTGAAGCATTTCGCCGAGCAGCACGACGGCAGTGTCGAAATCGACAGCGCACTCGGGTCAGGCACAACCGTGATCTTGCGATTGCCTGCGGCGCCGGCGCGAGCGGACGGCTTCCGGTAACCACGGGAGATTGAAATGGTGAAAACGCATCACGTAGCGACCGCCTCAGACGGCCCTGCCTATCTTGAGCACGAATTGAGAGCGCTATCGGTCTGAACGACCAGCCGCGCGTTAGCCAACCGTCTCGGAATGAGATTCCACACGCCATTCCGGCAAGGCGGAATTCCACAAGTTCATGACTGCGCCCGCATCGGCCATCTTTGGCCACCCGCCTATTTCTGCTCTGGACGGGGCCGATGGCCGGTGTCTCGCGGAGCGCCGGGAGTAGACGCTGCCTTGTTCTTCTCCAGGACTGCTTCGGTTATCGAGGTGGGCAGGCGCCTTGGCGTCTCGATAAATCCGAGTAGCGGCATGGCGACGATGAAGAACGCGAAATAGTAGAGAGTCGCCATTTGGGACATCGTGACATAGGCGCCTTCCGCAGGTTGTGAGCCGAGCCAGCCGAGAAAGAGGGCGTTGGCCACGAACAACCAGAAGAAGAACTTATACCAGGGCCGGTAAACCGCCGAGCGCACCTTTGAGGTGTCGAGCCACGGCACCAAGAATAGCACGGCGATTGAGCTGAACATCGCGAGCACGCCGCCCAACTTGGAATTGATCGGTCCGACATTGAAGGTGATGGCGCGCAGGATCGCGTAGAACGGCAGGAAATACCATTCCGGCACGATGTGCGCGGGCGTCTTCAGCGGATTTGCGATCGTGTAGTTGTCCGGATGGCCGAGAAAGTTTGGCAGATAGAAGACGAAATAGGCATAGAAGAACAGGAACACGATGATGCCGAATGCGTCCTTTACGGTAGCGTAGGGTGTGAAATCCACAACATCGCGGCCGGGGGAACGTCTCTCCTTGGGCTCCTGTTCGATTTTGTGTTGGTTGTTGCGCTCGTCGCCGGCGTGTTCATCCTGCTCGCCCGGCGGTTGGCCAAGGCGAGTGCCACAGGTGGTGCATGGCGCAGATTCTTCGCGGGCGTGGCGGCTGCGGTGGTGGCGCTGGTGATCGGTTTCATTGCTGCGCGGCTGCTGGCTGGTTCTGGCGTGCCTTTGCAAACCCTTCGCCTTTGGGCGGTAGCGACCGTGCTCGGCCTAATCGTCCTCGCCGCCGTGAGATCACTCTTGATGGCATCGCGGCGAACCGAGTTCGCAGAGCGCTCCGCCCACCTGGCGGCGCTCGTGCACGACCTCTCGCTTGCTATTGGCTTGGCGCTCATCGGCGTTACGCTGTTCGCGACATTGCGGCTCTGGAGCGTCGGGCCGGCCTTGGCGGATCTGCTGCGAACAGGCTTGGGAATTCCGATCTACCTTCTGTTTGCATGGGCGGTGTGGCGACACAGACCAACATTGGCTGCCGCCGTCGCCGGTCCGCGCCCCAGAAGCCGCTGGCGCACCCGTCTCGCCAAAATGTGGCCGGCAATCGTGATCGCGTTCCTGATAATCACCTTTCTCAGCACTCAGGCCGCGCTGACCCTGGGAGCATCGCTTCGTGGGTCGGCCGTTCTGCTGACCGCGTTGATGTTTCTTGCCGCGCCGCATCTCGACGCAATGATCGGGAACTGGGCGCAGCGCGGATTGGAGTCTCCTGACATCTCGATCGTGGCAGCGGCAGGGCGACAGACCGCCCGCTTCACCGTGGTGGCTATCATGATTGCCATGCTGGGAACGCTATGGGCGACACCGCTGGCTGCCGGGTTCGGCATAGATCTGCGAGAGGTCGCCAAGGGCGCATCCGGGGTGGCGCTGATCATATTGGGGGCGGCGTTTCTGTGGAACGTGGTCGGCACGGGGACGACTCGCGCCTTGCGCGCGGAGTTACCCGCCGTAGCTAGTGACGAGGAGGAGCTGGGTGCGCCGCGTTCACGGCTGGGCACGCTGGTGCCGCTGCTCAGCGGGGTCGGTAAATCGAGCATTGTGGCCTTGGCGCTGCTCTCGATCCTGGTGTCGATCGGGGTCAATGTCTGGCCTCTGATCGCCGGCTTGAGTGTGTTCGGGCTGGCCATCGGCTTCGGCTCGCAGACGCTGGTGAAGGACCTGGTCTCCGGGCTGTTTTTCCTGATCGACGATGCATTCCGCTTCGGCGAATATATCGAAACGTCAGGCGCCAAGGGGACCGTGGAAAAAATCTCGGTCCGGTCGGTTTCGTTGCGCCATCAGCGCGGTGCCTTGGCGACAATTCCCTATGGCGAGATTGGCAAGATCCAGAATTTCAGCCGCGACTGGATGATCGAGAAACTGACCTTTCGCGTTGCATTCAACACCGATGTCGAGAAAGTCCGCAAGATTTTCAAGAAGATCGGCCAGGATATTTCGGCCAACCCGGAACTTGCTGGAGATCTGCTCGCCCCGTTCAAGAGCCAGGGAATTGCCGAGGTTGAGGACGGCACGCTGGTTATCCGGGCCAAATTCATGGCGAAAGCGGGCAAACACTTCATGATCCGCCGCGCCGTTTTGCTCGCCGTGCACCAGGCATTTCAGGAAAACGGCATTAAGGCCGTCCCAAAGCCACTGACATCTAATCCCGCTGCCTGAGCATTCCGGATAAGTCACGGCTACGACGTTGGGATGGTTTAAGCGATTGAGCGAGAATGCCGCTGCGGCCTGCTAGCTGGCGCGAAATGCCGCTCTCTGTGACGATCGAGATTGGTTTTCGTTAGCATGTGAATGCCACTCACCGATCCCGATCGGCTGGAGAAGCGTTCAGGCGTTTGGAGATCGAAACGATCCAGGCACGGAGTTCTGGTGCAAATGGCTTCTCCAGCGCCGCACGGTCCCAGGCAAGGAAATAGGCATCAGACAACTTGATCCGCTGATCGAATGGCACGATGAGCCGGCCAGCAGCGATATCGTCAGCGGCCATGGACAATTGGGCAAGCACAAACCCCTTTCCATTTACCGCAGCGTCGATCGCGGCGCTCGACAACGAAAAGGCAACTTCGCCGGACGTCTTTCGATGTAACGCGCCGATCCTGCTTGCCCATTCAGCCCAACTTGGCGGCGATTGATGATCTCGTGCCCATTCTATGCCCAGGAGAGGAAAATCAAGAACATCCGAGGGCTTGCGGACAGGTCGATTGGCCAGCAATCCGGGTGCGCAAGCAGGCACCACCCAATCCGTGAACAGTTCGGTATAGTGATCGTAGTCGTGAATCTTCGTGCCGTACGAGATCCGGAAATCAACCTGATCCTTGTCAAAACGCGGCTCCTGCTCGGCGCCGATGAGACGCACCGTCGCACCGGCGTGGCCTGTTTGCCAATCCAGAAGCTTTGGCCCGATCCACTTGCTGGCGAGCGATGGAAGGCAGGAGATGGTCAGCGCGCTTTCCGATCGCGCCCGCTCGACAATGTGCTGGGCGTTGCGAATCTGGTCGAAGCCTGAGGAAATGGCAGCATGGTAGGTACGTCCCCATGACGTAAGGGCAACGTTCCTGCCACGGCGTTCGAGCAAACTGAGCCCGAGCACATCTTCAGCCTTGCGGATTTGCTGGCTGACCGCACCGACGGAAACACCAAGCTCATTGGCCGCAGCCGTCACGCTGCCGCATCGACCGAAAGCCTCGAAGGCCTGTATCGCGCGCAGGGGGGGCGTTTTTTTCACCTGGGTATGATCCTGGGGTCGGCTTGTTTTAGCATTTCTAAAATAGAACGCAGATGCAAGCACTATGTCGTCTCGTGCCCGAGAGGTACCCGTGTTGGCGTTCACAAGCTCGGGAGGACGCCATGTTTCTTCGAAACTGTTGGTACGTTGCCGCATGGGACCATGAGGTCACAGACCAGCTGAAGCCCACCCGAATCCTTGGCGAAGACATTGTCCTCTATCGCCGGACGGATGGTGCCGTGGCGGCGCTCGAAGACGCGTGCCCTCATCGCAAGCTGCCGCTGTCCATGGGCCGCATCAAGGGCGACACGGTCGAATGCGGCTATCATGGTCTGACTTTTGACAGCACTGGAACCTGCACGCGTGTGCCCGGTGCTGAAAAGATACCGCATGTAGCATGCGTTCGTTCCTACCCGATTGCCGAACGTTACGGGCTGCTCTGGATATGGATGGGCCAAGCAGAAAAGGCCGATCCTGGCTTGATTTTCGAGGTCGATCACTGGGGAGACCCGACCTGGGGGGTCAATCGCGGCGAGTCGATGTTGCTCGATTGCAATTACCTCTACATGACCGACAACCTGCTCGATCCTTCCCATGTGTCATGGGTACACCAATCGTCCTTCGGCGGTGTCCAGGCAATGGAGGATGCGCCGCTCGAAACCACGGTAGGTGCAGATGGCGTGACCGTGTGGCGCTGGGTCGTCGATGCCAAGCCCGCGCCATTTTATGCGCCGTTCCTCAAATTCGCTGGCAATTGCGACCGCAAGCAGCACTACGAGGTGCGCTACCCCTCCAACGCGATCATCAAGGCGATTTTCGTTCCGGCCCGCACTGGCGGCGAGGGCAAGCCACTCCATGAGGACGTATTCCTCATGGACAGTTACAATTTCATGACGCCAGTCGATGAGAACCAGACGAAATACTACTGGTTCCAGATGCGCAATTTCGCGCCCGACGATTTGGAGGTTTCGCGCCAGTTTGCCACCTCCGTGCGCGGCGCGTTCGATGAGGATCGCGCCGTGCTCAATGCCGTGCACAAGGGCATGGCCAACAAGCGGACGCCCAATCTCGACCTCAAGATCGATGTCGGGCCGCTGCGTTTTCGCCGCAACCTCGCCAAGCTGATCGCCAGCGAGAGCCAACAATTGGCGGCCGCCGAATGAACGCATTCACCGCCCGCGACAGTATTGCAAGAAGCGGGTTTCGCGACCTGAAGGTGGTCGCGAAGGTGAAGGAAAGCGCCATCATCACATCGTTCCATATCGAGCCGGCCAACCCGCAGGACTGGCTCGCATTCGAACCGGGTCAGTTCCTGGTGTTTCGGATTCCGGTTCCGCGGGAAGCCGCTGGCGACAAGGGATATGTGCTGCGCAACTACAGTGTCTCCAGTTCGCCGGGTGCCGCGGGTCGCTATCGGATCAGCGTCAAGCGCGAGGCTGCACCCGCGCCGGGACTTCCCGACGGGAAAAGCTCATGTTTCTTGCACGACGAGGTTGACGTCGGCCACGTGCTGACGGCGCAAGGGCCGCGCGGCGATTTCGTGCTCGACAAAACCAGTACCCGGCCGGTCGTTCTACTCAGCGGCGGCGTCGGCCTAACGCCGATGGTGTCGATGCTGCATGCACTGGCTTCGATGTCCGACCGCCGCGCCGTCTTCATTCACGCCTGCGAAAGCGGCGACGTGCATGCCTTGCGCGACGAGGTGACCGACCTGGTTGCCACGCGACCTGGGCTGGCTGTTCATTACTGCTACCGATCCCCGACCGAACGCGATAAGGCCGACCAACGCTTCCACAGCGAGGGCATGATTTCGCCGGAAATACTGCAGCGACTGCTGCCGATCGATGATTATGATTTCTACCTGTGTGGTCCGCCGCCGTTCATGCAGGCGATCTATGCCCTGCTTCGCGAGCTTGGCGTGCCGAAGCATCGCATTGCCTACGAATTCTTCGGCCCGGCGACGGTGCTTGAGCCCGATGCCGTGCGAGCTCCCGCAGTTCCGGCGCAGCCGGCAAGGATCGAGGCGGCCGGGGAGGCGACAACCGTGGAATTCCGGAAGTCGGGCCTGACGGCCGTCTGGGATGGCTCGGCCGCATCGTTGCTCGACTTCGCCGAGAACCAGGGTCTGTTGCCGGAGTTCAGCTGCCGTGCCGGCATCTGCGGCACATGCAAGTCGCACCTGATTTCGGGCGACGTCGATTATTTCGAAGAACCGCTGGACGAACTGAACGCAGGCGAAGTGCTGCTGTGCTGCTCGAAGCCGCGCGGATCAGTCGTTCTGGATATTTGACAAGATTGTGCGCGCGTGGGCGCAAAGAAACGGAAGTCGGGATTTGGAACAGTCGGTCAAACCAGCGTCGAGCCTGCCGCTCAATCCACATATCGCCGCCTTGCCGCCCTACAATGCCGGCATGAACATCGCGATGGCGCGGGCGCTGAGTGGCCGCCACGACATCGCGCGCCTGGCCAGCAACGAGAACCCGGATGGGTGTTCTCCCACCGTCATGGCGGCATTGGCCTCCTCATCGTTCGAGCCATGGCGCTATGCCGATCCGGCCTGCACGGCGCTGCGGTCGGCGCTTGGCGAAAAACTGGCGGTCGATCCTGGCCAGATCGTTGCCGGCAATGGTTCCGAGGAGATGATCGCCGCCATCTCGCGCGCCGTCCTGGTGCCGGGCGCCTCGGTCGTCACGACGGTGCCGAGCTTCGGCCTGCATGAGATAGAGCCGCTGGCGGCCGGTGCCGATGTCGTCAAGATTCCGATGACACCCGAAATGGGGTTCGATCTTGCCGCGCTCGAGACGGCGATCGCCGCCCGGCCACGGATCGTTTTCATATCCTCGCCGTGGAACCCGGTCGGGCCGGGTCTCGACCATCCCAGCCTGCAACGGCTGATCGGCGCCGTGCGGCCCGGCACGCTTCTTGTCCTGGACGAGGCCTATTTCGAATTTGCTGATCCCGGCGCCCCTGACGGCATCGAGGTTCTGCGCAGCAGTGGCATCGACTATGTGGTGCTGCGGACATTTTCGAAGGCCTATGGGCTGGCGGGACTGCGCGTGGGCTATGCCGTCTGTTCCGGTCTTGAACTGCCGAGGGTGGTCGCCGCAGCAAAGACGCCGTTCAACGTCAACGCTGCGGCGCAGATAGCGGCCATCGCTGCACTTGCCGACGAAAGCTGGATGAGGGCCTCGGCGAGCCGCGTCAGGGCTGAACGCAAGCGTGCCGCCGCCGCACTTGCCGGCTTTGGCTTTCGGGTTGCACAGTCGCAAACCAACTTTCTGTTCTTCGACTGCAAAGGCGACAGTTCGAGCCTCGCCACCGATCTCCTGAAGCAGGGGATCATCGTCAAGGCATGGCGCGAAACCAGCTACGAACGCTATCTGCGCGTCACCATCGGCTCACCTGCAGACAATGACCGGCTGATCGCCGCGCTTCATGGCTTGATGGATCGATGAGCGGCCCCGCTTCCCCAAGGCAAACGAATTCGATCGACCATGCGGTACCGCTGCCAGTCGTCGATAGCATTCGTGCCGTCGTCGGTGCCTCGAATGTGCTGACGGGAGCGGATGCCGGGGTGATCGACCTTGGCTCGAACAGCGTAGATTGCGGCGCCGGCATTGTCGTCGCGCCCTCATCGACGGACGAGGTCGCGGCGGTGGTTCGCATCTGCGCCCAAAATCAGATTCCCATCGTGCCGCAAGGCGGGCGGACCGGTCTAGTCGGTGGAAGTGTCTCGCGGTCGGGCGAGATCGTCCTTTCGATGGCACGCATGAATCGCATCGAGCGGCTCGATCCGGTCGAACGCGTGGCCGTCGTCTGTGCCGGCGTCACCCTCGAAGCTTTGCAGGCTGCCGCGCTTGAGCATCGACTGGAGCCCGGTATCGATCTTGCCGCGCGCGGCTCGGCGACGATCGGCGGCATGGTATCCACCAACGCGGGTGGTGTGATGGCCTTTCGCAATGGCGTCATGCGCCATCGCGTCCTTGGGCTCGAGGCAGTGCTTGCCGATGGGTCCGTCTACTCTGATCTTACGCGGGTCGTGAAGAATTCAGCCGGCTACGATCTGAAGCATCTCTTCATCGGCGCCGAAGGAACGCTCGGCATCGTCACCCGCGTGGTCGTCAAGCTCGACCCTTTGCCGCGCGCCACCGCCACCGTGCTGTTCGGGCTGCCTTCGGTCGAGGCGGCTCTCCAGACCATCCGTATGGCCCTTGAATCAGATGTCGGACATCTGCGCGCGGCCGAAGCAATGTGGAACTCATGTTTCAGCCAGGCCGCCGCCGCCCATGAGTGGTCCGAACCCGGCGTTGCGCTCGACCAGCCGATATACCTGCTGCTGTCGCTGGGCGGAGCGCGAGAGGATGCGCTGCGAGAGGATTTCGAGCGGATATTCTCAGAAACGATGGAGTGTTTTCCGGAGGCGACAGGCATCATTGCCGGCTCACGGCGACAAGAGAACGATCTCTGGCGGCTGCGCGAGGACACCAGCGTGATCTACCGCGCCCATCCCGGCGCACCTTCCTTCGACGTGTCCGTCCCATTGTCGGAAATTCCAGCCTATCTCGAAAGGATCCTGGCCGGGCTCGCGGCGATCGAATCTGACCTGGCTCCGTACGTCTTCGGACATCTTGCAGATGGGAACCTGCATATCGTGCTCAACCGCCGAGGTCCGCTTCCTCGCCAGATCGCGGATGCGGTCGAGGGCGTTCTTTACCACCGCATCCGGGAGATCGGCGGGTCATTTTCCGCCGAGCACGGGGTTGGGTCGAAGCGCATCCATTCGCTCCTGGCGACGGCTGACCCGACAAAGCTCGCCGTGATGGAGCGGGTGAAACGAGTGCTGGACGATCAGTCGATTATGAATCCCGACAAGGTTCTGCCTTGCGACGCCTGGTTTGTCAGGTCTGCTGAGCCGTTTGTTTCCAACGAAGCGCGTCGATTACCACCTCAAAACGAGAACGATCTCACCCATGATTAGCCCCGCCGCCGAACGACTGGGAATGAACGGATCGACCGGAGCTGCCAATCGCCCCGCGGGCTCAACAGCGCGTCATGATGAGCAGGTGTCACCCTATGCTGCAGGTTTCGCCACCTTGCGCCAGGGATTTCGCGCGGCGGCCCAGCGGGCGGGCGCGGAACTGTTTGAATACCTTCATCCGCTTAACGGCCCAGATGGCGAGGACTTGGCTACCGATGTTGCGCTGCTTGGACACCGCGACGCGACGAAACTGTTGGTGCTGATTTCCGGCACACATGGTGTCGAGGGACCATTCGGTTCGACCTGCCAGACGGCCTGGCTTAACCAGAACAGCCCCTGGCGCTTGCCCGAGGACACCGCGATCCTTGCGATCCATCTCATCAACCCTTGGGGAACAGCGTGGTCGAGACGCGTCAACGAAGACAATGTCGACCTCAACCGCAACTTCATAGATTGGTCGGGACCCGCGCCGGTCAACAATGGCTATGCCGGTCTTCACGACGCCCTCACTTGCCGTGAATGGGAAGGGCCGGATCGCATCGGTGCTGACGAGAAACTCGCTGTGGCGAGGAAAAAACTCGGGCACGCCGGGCTGGGGGCGATCGTCGAGGCCGGTCAGTATGAATTCGTCGATGGGATGTTCTATGGCGGCGGCGGTCCTGTCTGGTCGAACCGCACGTTGAACGAAATCCTGACGACCTTTGCGGGGGATGCGCGCCAGGTCATCGTCTTCGACCTGCATACGGGTGCCGGACCCTACGGTTATCCGGCTCTGCTTTCGGTCGCCAGTTCGGAGCACCCCGGCCTTGCCTGGGGCAAATCCATCTTCGGCCCAGCGCTTGCGACAGTCTTGACAGGTCCAAGCGCCAAGACAGGCACCGGCATCGCCACCACGGCGACCGGCTATGTCTCCGATGCCGTCCGAAAGGCGATACCGAACGCGCGCGTGCTGCCGCTTGTCGTTGAATGCGGCACGCTGGACGGGCCTGCCGTCATGGAGGCGGTGCAAGCAGACAACTGGCTGCATCTTTTCGGCAAGATCGATTCGCCGCTGGGCAAGCGGATCCGGGAAACGCTGCGCGCCGCCTTCATCCCGAACGATCCGGATTGGCAGCGGACCTGCTTGTCCAGCAGCCTGCGCTACTTCGACCGCGCGTTGACCGATCTGCAGGCCGTCGAGATAGCAAAAGACAACAGCCGCCATCCCGGACAAACGCCATCAACTGTTCGCGCCACAGTGGCCGATTTGGTGCCTGCGGACGACGGCAAGATCACGACGCCTGCCGTGCAGATCGATGAGCTGCACAAGAGCTTCGGTTCCCTTCTGGTGTTGAAGGGCGTCAATCTCACCGCCCATGCCGGTGAAGTGATTTCAATGATCGGCTCGTCCGGCTCCGGCAAGAGCACGTTCCTGCGTTGCATCAATCTTCTGGAACAGCCCGATGGCGGCAAGGTCGCCATCGACGGCGAGGTCATCAAGATGAAGCCGTTGGCGAACGGTCGTCTTGGACCGGCCGATATGGCTCAGGTCGAGCGAATTCGTGCCCGCGTCGGCATGGTTTTCCAGAACTTCAATCTTTGGCCGCACATGACGGTGGTGGAGAACATTGTCGAGGCGCCCCGGCATGTGTTGAAAGAGCCTCGCGAAAAGGCCGTCGAACACGCGCACGCCTTGCTGAAGAAGGTCGGGCTCGCCGAGAAGCACGCCCATTATCCGGGCCAGTTATCAGGCGGCCAGCAGCAGCGTGCCGCGATCGCCCGCACGCTTGCGATGCGTCCCAAAGTCATCCTCTTCGACGAACCGACATCGGCGCTCGATCCCGAGCTGGTCGGCGAGGTGCTGCGGGTGATCCGTCAACTGGCGGAGGAAGGCAACACCATGATCCTCGTGACGCACGAGATGCAGTTCGCGCGCGAGGTCTCCCACAAGGTTCTGTTTCTCCACCAGGGAAAGGTGGAGGAAGAGGCCGCACCCGCGGAGCTGTTCGGCAGCCCGCGCTCGGAGCGTCTGCGTCAATTCCTGGCACGGACACTGTGAGGAGAAGCCGCGTCCTCGAAGCGTTCGGTTCGCACCGGACAACAACAATGACGACCAACAACAAGGGGAACTGACTATGAGACTGAAAATCTTGACGCTGCTCGCATTTCTTGTGGGTGGGATGGCAAGCGCCGTTGCCGCCGAAGGTGAACTGTCCATCGGCACGGAGGGTGCCTATCCTCCATGGAGCATGTCCGACGCCAATGGCAACGTCACCGGTTTTGACGCGGATGTTGGTGCCTTGCTCTGCACCAAGCTTGGTGTGAAGTGCCATTTCGTCGTGCAGGCCTTCGACGGACTCATCCCCGCGCTCAAAGCCAAGCGGTTCGATGTCATCATCTCGGGCATGTCGATCACCGCCGATCGAAAAAAGGAAATCAACTTCAGCGTCGGGTACGCCGAACTGGCCAACATGTTCATCGCAGCAAAGGGCTCAGATCTTGCGGGCGTTACGGACGTCGACACACTGCTGAAATCGCTCGATGGCAAGAAGGTCGGCGTGCAGGCCGGCACGACACACGCCCATTTTCTTGAGAAGCGTGCGCCGAATGCCGACCTGAAAACATACGATACGCTCGACCAAATGCAGATCGACCTTGCGAGTGGTCGTATCGACACTGCTTTTGCCGACCAATCCGCGCTGCAGGACTTCCTGGACAAACCGGATGGCAAAAACTTCCAGCTGGTCGGCGTCAAGATCCAGAGCACGTTCGATCCCACGCTTGGCGAGGGAATAGGCGTTGGCATCGCGCAGGAGAACACCGAGCTCAAGGCCAATATCGACAAGGCACTTTGCGAGCTGATCGCTGACGGCTCGATCGGCAAGGCGAGCCAGAAATGGTTCAAATCGGACATTTCCCGGCCCTGCAAATAACGGCGTTCAAAAACGACACCGCATGCGCCTGGCCAAGCCAGGCGCATGCGAAAGTCAGGCTTAGCGCTCGTCTGATGGCGCCGGCCTCGGGGCTGGCAAACTCGGCCAGCGCGGTTCACATCCAAATTTGTCTCTTTAGCGCGGCAGACTAGGGCAACTCAGATGGAATTCGGTCTCTGGCAGGTTTGGGAAGCTGGTTGGGTGACCGCCATCTTGCAAGGTGCTGCGGTAACGATTGCCGTAGGCGTGGTCAGTATGGCGGCCGGGCTGATGATCGGCATCGTATGCGGTCTCATCAAATGGGCCAGAATATTTCCCCTTTCACTTCTAGTCGACGGTTACACATCGGTGGTGCGCGGCGTTCCTGAACTGCTCATTATTTACCTGCTGTTTTTCAGTTCGGTTGAATTCGTGACGAAGGTCGTCACCGCTTTCGGCTACGCAGGGGTAGCGGAGAGCGGCTACGCCTTCGTCATTGCAGTGATCGCCATCGGCGCCATCTCTGGCGCATATTCGACCGAGGTCGTGCGTGGGGCATTGGGAGCGATTCCCAACGGGCACATCGAGGCTGCGCGCGCTCTCGGGCTGCCAGGCAGCCGTATCTTTCGCCGAATTATCGCGCCGCAGATGCTGCGCATCGCAGTTCCCGGTATAAACAACGTCTGGCAGACCACCATCAAGGATACGGCCTTGGTCTCGGTGGTTGGCCTTCAGGAGTTGATGCGTATTTCATACGTAGGTGCAAACTCCACCCGCCCTCCGTTCATCTTTTATCTGATCGCGGCCGTCGTCTACCTTGTCATCACGCTTGTAAGCCAAGCCGGGTTCGACGGGATCGAACGCGTGCTCAGGCTCCGGACAAGAAAGTAAGACGATGGACCTCATCCAGCTCGCGGTTCCGGTTCTGCTCAAAGGCCTATGGGTTACGGCCGCGCTAACACTGATTTCGGTTCTGATAGGCTTCAATCTTGGTCTGGGATTGGCCCTGATGAGGTTATCTGCGAATCGCCTCCTGTCAGGCTTCGCCAAATATTACAGCAATATCTTTCGCGGAACGCCGCTGCTGGTGCAGATTTTCCTGTTCTATTATGGGCTTGGGGAAGTCTCCCTGATCAGGGATAATGCCCTCTTATGGTGGATCATCAGCGATGGTTCGCGCTGCGCTGTACTGGCACTTGCGCTCAACACCGCCGCATATACGTCCGAGATTCTGCGCGGAGGATTGATGTCCGTCCCGGTAGGTCTTGTCGAGGCGGGCCAGGCCTGCGGCATGTCGCGTATGCTGCGTTTCCGTCGCATCGAGTTCCCACTTGCGATCCGCCAAGCGCTGCCAGCATATGGAAATGAGCTCATTCTTGTCGTCAAAGGTACAAGCTTGGCATCCACAATTACTGTGCTTGAAATCACCGGTTATGCGAAGCGGCTCATGAGTCAGACCTTCGCAATCTTCGAGATTTTCGCCATTGCCGGAATACTCTATCTGGTCATCAATCTGTTGTTGATTGCGACCATTCGCTTGTTAGAGCGTTTTCTCATGCGGCATGAGACGCAATCTCGCCAAGGATTGAGCGCACCCCGCCCGCAGGGTTCTGCGGCCGTTTTGTAACTTTTGGCGTTGGACACCGGTGGCTCCGGCAGCTTCAAGCTAGGTTACCAACTTCAGTGGTTCTGCCGTTCTAACTTCCCTGTTTGCCAGCGTCACGCGGGCGGGTTGCCTCGCACGGCTTGAGATTCCTGTCACTGATGCCACGGTCCGCTGATGGCCCTGCATTCGCTCCGCTAAGTCACCCAAGCCTGCGATCCACGGGCATCGGGGTGACTCGGGCGAAGGAGCGGCCGCCGGACTCAGTGCGCCGCGAGGAAGTCCTTCACCTCGGCGATCGTCGCCGCGGGCGCTCCATCAGCCAGTGGCCGGCGTTCGGCACTGTGACTTCCTGCACGGTTGTCGCCGCGTTGCGCATCTGCACTGCTACGTTGGCGCCGAAGACCTTCTCGGCGCCGATGCCGAGCACAGGCATCGTCAGCTTCGTCTCCATCGGCTTGAGGTTGTCGGCCACGTCCTTCTGGTCGATCGCAAGGAACTGGGCGAATGCGGCATGCATCGCGCCGGGCCTGGCGTAGATCGCGGCGTAGTGACGGCGGGTCGCTTTGTCGGTCACGACGCGGCGTCCGGCCGAGCCTGAGCAGGCGCTCGCAGCCGGAGAACTGGCTGCCGATACTGCGCGATCGGCCGCGGCATCCCGCTCGCGGCGCAGGTGAGGTGGCCGCCAGTGAGACGTCGGACACCCACCAGATTGATCAAACCTATATCACCGCGACGACCCAGCCCGCCGCGTCGAGGCGACATCCGACCCGCGCCTGCCGAACCTCGATGCCGCCTTGTCTTGCATAGTCTATCCGCACCTCAATCGGTGCGGTGAGGGCGCCGCGACGATGCCGGCGCAGGGCACCTGCGCTGACTGCGTGCACACGCACGGCGCCAAGGGGCTTCGCAGCCGCCATGATCGCCTGACGGCAGACGCGAACCACGGCAGGCGGAGTGCCAGGTATCGCCTTTGACGGCACCTGAAGCCGTCGCATCGGATAGGCTGTGGTGCTTGACCCGAACGTGTCGCGACCACCTTTGGAAGGCCAGAGGCTGTGTGGTAGGGCGATTGCGTGTCGCACGCCCCTGGTCACGACTATGGCAGCCGCCTTCTTGCCGGCACCGACACTCGCTGACCCTGTGGTACCTCCCAACGCAGCGCTCGCTCGACCACTTACCGTACCGGGCGGAGCTGCGCCAGCACCGGGTGATTGGTCTCCCGCACCGGGTGCCGAAACGCCGCCGCTTACGCCGCTGAGGCTGGTGCCGGCTCCAACGTTGGCGCCAGGCGATCCCTCGCTCGTGCCGACCGACCCTCCAACGGTTGCTCCCCCGATTCCGTCGACGCTCGCGCCAACACCGACGGAGGCGCCGTTCGAGCCAACGCCCAGACCGGCGCCGACCCCGACGCCACCGACGTTGCCTCCAAGGTCAGCCGATCCCCCGCTCGTGCCGACCGATCCTCCAACGGTTGCTCCCCCGATTCCGCCCACGCTCGCACCAACACCGACGGAGGCGCCGTTCGAGCCAACGCCCAGGCCGGCGCCGACCCCGATACCACCGACATTGCCTCCAAGGCCCGCATCAAGAGCCGAAGCAGGCCCGATCGCAACTGCCATCGCCAATGCGGCAGCCAGAAATTTGCGCATCACCATATTCCTTGTGCTGGGCGCAATGGCGCCCGCGTCGGGAGCAACGCGGCGGGAAGGCTAATCGTCGTCAGCCGAACAGGTCGCGGTGACTTGCGGACCACCACTTTGCGGATTTCACGCCTTTCGGGCTCACGGGCCGATCGGGCCCGTTTCCCTGCGAGTGCACTGGTACGAGGGCCTGCGCGATCACCGGCGGGTGCTTTGGGAGCGGGCTCGATGCGCTGATCGCGAGGCGCATCGCGAGCTTTCAGGATGTCGGTTTCATTGCGCGCCGCAGCGAGGTCGCGGGCCAGGCCAAAGGCCCTTTCGCGTTGCTGCTCCAAGGCAGCAGAGAGCCGGGCGACTTCGTCTTTTGCCGCGTCGCGATCCTGGCGAGCAGCATCGAGATCGCGCTCGAGAGCATCTGCTCTCCCGCGTTCCAATGCGAGCGCCTCGCCGGCTCGCTTTGCAGCGGCCTCGGCAACCTCGCGGCCCCGAATGCCGGCCACTTGTGCAGCCACGGCCAGTTTTCCGCTTGCCTCCAGAGCATCGAGAGATTGGTGCGCCGTGGCAAGATCGCGTTCGAAGCGTTCAACCTTCTGCCGCTCCTCGTCAAGCGCGCGCCTCGCTCCAGACAGGGAAGCCTCCGCAGCCTGGTGCGCTCCGAGTGCGGCGGCCTTGTCGTGGATCGCGAGAGCGGCTTTGGCCTGCAAGCTTTCGACTTCGCGCTGCGCCGTCGCCAGATCCCGCGCGAGCCGTTCGGCCCTTTGCTTTTGCTCGTCAAGGGCTTGCCCTTGAAGAGTCGTCGCGTCTGCAATCGCACGCGCCCGCGCGCCTGCGTCGGCTGTGACGCGCCGCATCGTATCAAGTTGCTCTCGCGCCGCTTGCAGCTCGCTGCGAAGAACTTGCTCAACCTTGTCTGCGGACTGACGATCTGCAGACGCCTGCTGGCGAGCCGCCTCAAGCTCCTTGCGAACGGCCGATAGTTCATGCAGTGACGCAACCGTCAGTGACGCATCCGTCTTGGATCGTTCCCGTTCTAGCCCCGTCGCGGCCGCCTCCACCAATGTGCGAGAACCGTTCACGTCTGGCGGCGCCCCGGGCGGGTGTCCCTCGACCTTGGCGCCGCCCGAAGACGCTGCCGATTGACTGCGCTGGACGGTCGTGACGGGACGCACGTCGAAGCCACTTCTGGCCTGTAAGCGATCGGTAATCAGCTTTGCCAATTCACTCTCATGCAGACCCAAGGCCGGAACGTGCCCAATGACCGGAAGATCCAGCGTCCCGGCTGTATCGATCGTAAAAGCACCGTTGAGCTCC
Organism: Mesorhizobium newzealandense; assembly: GCF_042682145.1. Taxonomy (NCBI): domain Bacteria; kingdom Pseudomonadati; phylum Pseudomonadota; class Alphaproteobacteria; order Hyphomicrobiales; family Phyllobacteriaceae; genus Mesorhizobium; species Mesorhizobium newzealandense. The sequence goes on from NZ_JBHUGZ010000008.1 coordinate 56,338, forward strand.
ACGCCCTCTGTAACGCCGCCGCGCAAGGCATCCCACCCCGAGACCTTTAGCTCGACAGTGTCTTGGGGGACGAGCCTGTCGTCAGTCTCCGATTGACCCCTTGCTGGGGCACCAAACAACAGGATGAGGCAGAACGGGATGAGGCTTATCGTGGCGCCGCGCGACCTCTTGCTGGTGTCATGAAACGAGGCTGCCATGGTTGAGAATCGCCGGTTGCCACCGTGGAATGCAGGGCTGTGGCAATCGGCCTTGGACCTCTGGACATGATCCATCACTGGACCTCCATGACTCACAGACCACGCGCAGCACAAAGGTCACGGACCATCACGCGCAGCACAAAGCTCACGGCGTGAGCCTAGCAAGATCGATCAGCAGTGGTGAGTACCAAATAGAGCGTAAGTTGCATCGCCCAATTGGGTAAGCGGACGCGTCCGTACCAGGCTCGACAGCCGACTGCTGTGCGATTCGACCTTCCATGAGGATTAGCCACTGTTGCTGGGGACCGGGCGGGACAGGCGCTTTTGCCATTCGTGGTCAGGATATGAAACCGGGAAAACCATCCTGTTCACCGTACCGCCACGCCCGGTTGACGCGGTCCGCAGCAGTCAAGGAACGGCAGCTCCAAACAATCGTTCCAGCGAGGCGTGGCTGCGGCCAATTCAGCGGGGCGCGGAACGACTCGCTAACTGACTGTCGGAAGCGTACAAAGCAGATGTTGTCAGCCTGTGAGTGGGCGCTGGCAATTGAAAGAGTCGATCACGCTTTCGCCCCTTAACCACGGGAGAAGCGCGATGGCGGTCAACGGCATAGCGGACGCCGACCGGTTAACGACATGTCCAGCGTAGTCGCCAAGTCCGAAGAGCAGCAGGACGCCGAAGCCGAAGTCGCGGGCTTTCACAACGACCTTGGCCCGTTCGTTGTTGCCGCCGAGACAACACGAATGGCCATGGTTTTCGCCGATGCGAAAGAACCCGGCCATCCCATCATCTTTGCCAATGACGCCTTCCTCGCCCTGACCGGATACGCGAGGGAAGAGGTGCTCGGTCAGCACTTCAATTTCCTGATGGCGGATGCCACCGACGCCGGGGCGCTGAAGCGCATCAAGGTCGAGTTCGAAGCCAAAGCGGAGGTGGGCACGGAAATACTTTACAGGCGCAAGGATGGCACGGAATTCTGGGCGGGTCTTTTCGCCAATCCTGTCCAGGACAAGAGCGGCGCCATCGTCCAGTATTTTGCCTCCTTCGTCGATCTGACCAAACACAAGGAGGAGCAGGCGCAATTCAAAATGCTCATCGACGAACTGAACCATCGTGTGAAGAACACGCTTGCAACGGTGCAGTCGATCGTCTGGCAGGCATCGCGAGCGAATTCCGATCCGCGAGCGATCCGCGAAGCCGTCGAGTCCCGGCTGTTTGCGCTCGCCCGATCGCACAATTTGCTGACCCGGGAAAATTGGCACAGCGCCGGGCTGCTCGATGTGCTCCACGACGCCCTGGAACCGTTCGGCGTCACCGACGGGCGGTCGGAGCGCCTGGTGATTGCCGGCGAAAACATCCGCCTTTCGACAAAGGCGGCTCTGGCGCTCGGCATCGCGTTCAACGAACTCGCGACCAACGCGGTGAAATATGGTGCGTTTTCCAACGACAAGGGCTCTATCCAGATCGACTGGACGATCGAGCCGACGTCTGTGGGCCGCAGACTGATCCTGTCCTGGCAAGAGAAGGACGGACCACCGGTTACGCCACCGTCACGACAGGGGTTCGGCTCGCGCGTGATCGAGCGCGGCCTGACCCACGAACTCGAAGGCACTGTGCAACTTGACTATCGCCCGGACGGGTTGATCTGCACGATGAACATTCCGGTACCGGGAATTCACGATGGATAAACTGCTTGCCGGCCGACGCTTCCTCGTTGTCGAGGATGAAATTCTGGTCCTGATGATGATTGAAGACATGCTGAGCGATCTTGGATGCGAGTCCGTCACCTCCGCGGCTACGATTGGACAAGCGATCGCCCTGATCAAAGCACAGATTTTCGATGCCGCCATGCTGGACATGAATCTGGATGGCGACGACAGCAATACCGTGGCCGACGCGCTCGCCGAGCGCGGCGTGCCGTTCATCTATTCGACTGGCAACACCGATCGCGACATGCGCGAAGGTTTTAGCGACCGCGCCGTCCTTCGCAAACCGTTCAGCTTTGATGAACTGACCAGAAAACTCGAACGGCTTCTTTCTCCCTGATCGAGAACCAGATTCGCTGACTGGCCATCGCCGCCTGGCGTACGAGGATGGCCATGCAGAAGCAGAACCGGTGGTCCTGAATCGCCGTGCCTGACCCGAGACATCGCCTCGGGCAGCTGGATTGTCTCAAGTCGAAAGCCTTCGAACATCAAGCTTTAACCTTGCCCTATAGTTGGAGGTTCCACACTTGATTTGGAACCTTCGCCTGTCGTCGAAGGTTGACGTACCAGACTGCGCGCGCGGAGAGGCCGAGCCAGGCTATATCCATCATGCGAGGCACAAATGGCCTACACGAACGGGGGCATACCCCAAGACGAGCCTTATGCAGCAATCTACTTTGCAAAGAAGCACGGCCTCACGCTGAGAGACGCCAAGTTCATCATCGCCGCGAATGGACCATCGCGCAGAACGTGTGATGCGGCAGCTGCTGCATTCGTGCGGAACAAAGCCGCGAGGTTCAGGAAGTGGCTTCGCTGATTGTGCCAACGCCGATGCATCGGCTTGGCCGTCTGCGTTCAGAATTCAGCTACTCCTTCGGTACCGAAGACACCGATGCTGGCTGACGCCCAGCAAGGGCGATGAGCCTGTCAGGGCCAAGTTCAGATCCTGGGCGGCAATGTCGCACCTGACACGTAAAGGGCCGAAGTCCTTGGTGATCCGTCGTGCCTGGGCCTGGGTGATCCCGTGCTTCCTGGCGAAATAGGCTGTTTCATAGGGTTTTTGCACAGCGATCAGCGCCATCTTTTCTTGTTATCGACCGGCAGAGGCCGAACAGCCCCGGCCGAGAACGTGTATGTGGCAAAAGGATCCGGCCTGTGAGCGGGATGCCCATATCCAAATCGGCCGCCGAAATCGCCTTCAGCATCCTGATGTTGGGATGGCAATTCGGGCGGCGTACGGACTGAACCGGTGTGGTCGTGATCTTCCGTTCCGAGCGGGCCAGGTTTTTTCATGCAGCTAAAGAAATCGTCGGGCCGGTTGGTTCCTTGGTGAACCCGGACATGGTTTCTGAAACCTTTCCAGGAGAGGTGAGAGGCCAACGGTTCGGTTGGGCTGGTCATGCCTGAGTCCATTGGAACAAGTATGCCGTGCGAAACGTTGGTGGATATCAAAGTGGTAGGAACAATTCCTACCCTACAGGGCAAGAGGGCGAACGGCGAATCCGGCCGGCCTCGCTCAGGAGGTGCATTATGGATATCACCACAATTTTGGTCATAGTTCTTATTGTTATTCTGCTGGGTGGTGGCGGTTTTTACGGTCGCGGACGCTGGTACTAGGTCCCTGCAATGGAAAGTCAGCATAACAGCATTCTGGAGGCTCGCTGGCTTCTTGCCGTACCTCTATCGCTTGTTGTTGCGGTCCTTCTGGCCGGTTTTGTCCTTGCCTGAACCGAGTCAGTCGGCAAGTCCTCCTTCGAGGCTTTCGACGGGCGTCTTTTCAACGATGCCCTCTTTTCCGTACCAATTCACCGTATAGGCCACCGCTGGGACGCTCCCTGTGCAGGCGCTTCGAAGCTTTCTCGATCGTGCCGTGATTTGTTCCGGTCCTCACCGCATGGGCCATCGGCGTCTGTCGGCCAGGGCCGTTAAGCCTTGAGCAATCTATGCAGTCTACCTTGACTGGCAGATTGCCGAGGGAACATGAAACGCAAGCCGCTTCTGCTTTTTGCCTTCCCGCTTCTCATTCTTGCGATCCTCGCAGGGGAGCGCATGGCGACCGTCTTGCTGGGAACCTATCCAGCCAGCCCCACCGCATGGTGGATATGGCTTGAACTGCGCCCTTGGTCGACGATGTTTTGGCAGCAGATCGATTTCAATCTGGGTGAATCGATGACTGTCGACGCCGTCGTCCTTGCTGCCGCAGCGATCGCCTGCTGGATGGCGTGCCACACCAGAAGGTCGGCTTTCTTCTTCCTCGCCAACCACGTCGCCTTGATTTTCGCCGGGCTGATGATCGCGGTCGGCGGCAACTCGGAAACGGCGAGCACGATCGCCGCATTCACGTCGCCCAGCGGTCTTCCGTTCTCGCTGACGGTTGATTTCACCTTGAAGAGCAGCCTGGTGCTGCTGCTGGGCACCGCGGCGTGTGCATACTGCCACGTCACCTTCCTCGCCGAAGCGCGGGCGCGGGCCGAAGCCCGGACCGTCCGCATCCTGGCTCTGCAGCGGGATATCTAAACCGTTCAAGACGGCATTCGCCGCCTGTGCGTCCCTGCCAAGTCTATGCCCTACAAGGTCTAATTGATCCTGCGGTAAGTGACCTTGCCGTCAGCCTGCTGGATGCGCTGGTAGTTGGAGCTTGGGGGAGGGGGCGCTGCCGGTGCGGCCCTTTTCCTAGGCGCACGCGGCGCTTCGATGACACCGGGTTCGCTCGCGCTTTCGCCTTCGAGAGCTTCGGGCGCTTCCGCCAGCGTGCTGGTGGTCATCTCCGGCGGCTCCACCGCACCCGGCGTGGCCTCGCCGTCGGCGATCGGCCTAGTCAGTGCCAGCTGGGCAACGTTGCTATTGATCTCGTTGAAGCTGCCTTGCAGTTGGCGGTCCAGTTTCTCGAACCGGCTCTGGAAGCCGTTGTTGACCGTGTCGAACCGTGCTGAAATCCGTTGCTCGAACGCTCCGAGTTCCTCGAGCCGCCCCTCCACGACGCGCAGATCGGAGATCCCCCGGAAGAGATAGACGGCGGCCGTGGCATTGAGGACGGCAAACAGCGTCAGTCCGACGCCGACCGCGACGGCCAGCCGGTGCCGGCTCGTGACGCGGTCGAGCAGTGGCGGTTCAAGCTGCTCGGCAATGATCGTCGGCATCTCCGGTTCGCTGATCGTCGTCATTGAACAACCACCTTTGCGCCCACCGCGACGCGCTTGAAAAGATCGATCACATCGGTGTTGGTAAGCCGAAAACATCCCGATGTCCCGTCGAATCCGACACCCGACGGATCGTTGGTGCCGTGTATCCGGTAGAGTGTGTCGCGACCGTCACGAAGCAAATAGAGCGCCCTTGCGCCGAGAGGGTTGTAGGGGCCGGCGGGCACCATTTTCGGCAGCTCCGGCTGGCGGGCCCGCATTTCCTGTGGCGGGCGCCACTCCGGCCATTCGGTCTTGGCTCCCACCTTGACGACGCCCGTCCAGCCAAACCCGTCGCGTCCGACGCTGATCTGGTAGCGGAGCGCCTGGCCCTGGCGGGTCACCAGGTAAAGCGCCTTCTCGTTCTTGCGGATGATGATCGTTCCGGGCTGCTCGGTGGTTGCGAAGGCAACCGTCTTGCGCAGGCTGGGCCCCATCGCCGGCAGCGGCGGACGATCCGAAAGCGCCGATCGCGCGTCGGCGAAGTCCTGGACGGACAGCGCCAGCGCCATGCCGAGCACGCAGGCGCCGGCCAGCCTCGTGGCGACCCGATATCTATCGGGCAGCTTCATCGAGCCGCTCTTTGAACATCCGACTCAGATCCTTGTTGAAGCGCGCCCGCCCGTCCACTTCGGAAGGCGTGATGGCCCTGTTCAGCGCGTCGGTCAGAAGGGCATTGTCCAGCGCGACCGACTTGATGTGCGGCGCTTTGAATATCTTTTCGAGTTCGCTGCGCGAGAAATGGTTCCCGAACCATTTGCGCTTGTGCTTGTTGGCGACCAGCGTGATGCTGACCGCATTGCCGCGCAGCTCGCGGATCTTCCTGTAGAGCCGCTTGCCTTGCCGCAGCGAAGCGACATTGAGTTCGAAGACGATGAAGATCTCGTCGCTCGTCGACAACACGGAATTGTGCCAGGGCGTTTCGAGATTGGGCAGGTCGATGACGATGTCGTCGAAGCGGTAGGCGACGAGGTCCAGCAGCCGGAAGACGAAATCGCTGCCGTGCGGCTCGAATGGCAGCTGCGGCCTCTCGAACGCATAGAGGGTGAGGCCGGACGGGCGCGACAGCTTGATGACATCCATCAGCTCGACATCGAGCCGTTCCGGCTGGCCGATGATGCCGGCAAGGTCGAACTGGTTGAACAGGTTGAGGTAGGCGCCGCAATTGGCGCTCTGGAAATCGAGATCGACCAGGCAGGTGGACGCCGCGCGCTCAGTCGATTTCGAGGCCAGGAATTCGGCCGCCGACAGCGCGAGCGTCGTGGCGCCAGCACCACCGCTGGCGCCGATGAAGGTGATGATCCGGCTTTTCGTTCCCTGGTTGCCGGTGTCGTGGAAGGTCACTGCGTTGAGCAGTTCCTTGCCGTCGAGCGGCTTGTGCAGCCAGTCCGAGGCGTTCATGCGCACCAGCACGCGCGTCTGTTCCGAGGTCAGCTCGCCGGAAACCGCGATCAGCGGCACGGCCGCCCACAGGGCGCGCGCCTCGACGATGCCGGGCCTGCCGAGCAACTCGCCATTGCCGAGATCGAGGATGACGATACCCGGGCGCGTTTCCGCGGGCGGACCCTTGAGAAAGTCGCCCGTCTCGGAAATCCGGACATCGTAGATGGCCAGCGCGTCGAGCCGTGTCGCCACGTCGCGCTTGAAGTTCGGATCCGACGAAAATAACGCCACCTGCTTTCGCTTGGTCGGCGTAACCTTGGTGTTGATGGCGTTCATGTTGGCGCTGCGCTCTTCAGATCTTCGCCCGTGACCGTGCTCAGCATGGAGGGCATGGAGATGTCATTAAAACCCATAAGTCCTTTCAGAAAGAAGAACTGGAAGGTCAGGTTCTGTAGGTTGACGGTGATCGTCGGCACCGGTCCGCCCAGACGGGTCTGGTAGCCGAGGCCGGTGGCCGAGTAGGTGACGACGACGTTGTCGCGGTGCAGTCCCGCGAAGAAGTGGCACATGCCTGGCCGCTGGTTGGCGGCCAGCGCCGGACAGACGTCATTGGCGGTGTTTGCGGTGTCGCCGCGGAAAATACGGCTGAAGGCGGCAGCATCGAATGTGCCGCCATTGCTGCATGCACCGGTGGCTCCGGTGTACTTGCAGACAAACGGACCGTAGGCGCCAGCCGCGATGGGGGCACCCGGTGTTGCGATGGGGGCAGAGGCCGTCAGATTGCTGACAACCGGATCGGAGATCGACGCCAGCCGGGCGCCGACCTGCACGGCCTTGGTCGCCTCGTTCCATTGATAGAACGCGTAACCGAAATCGACGAAGCCGAGGACAAGCGCAAACAGCAGCGACGAGACGATGGTCATTTCCACCATCGCCGCGCCGTCTTCCGATTTTGCAAAACGCTGGATCATGGTCAGAACCGGATCAACCGCTCGTCGTGGGAGCCATGAAGCGTGAGTGGGCCGATGCCGATGATCGACAGCATCCCGACCCCGGTGTATGCGTAGGTGCCGGCCGCGCGGACGGCGCAGACTTGTGCCGTGGTGGAGCGATATTCGGTAACGCCAGTCGACGATACGGCGTCCTGGCAGGAGTTGTTCAAGGTCACCGTGACATCCGATGTCGTCCAGCCGGCGACACGCGCGGGTGTTGTCCCGGTTGGGTTGCCGTACACCGCAATATTTTTGGCCACGGCCGCACAGTCGATCGTCAGCCCCGCGTCTGTATACAACTTGCTGTTGCAGCGCGCAGCATAGCGCGCGCCGTCCGTAAGCCCTGCCTCCATCAGCAGTTTGGCATGGATCAGATTGCCGAACTCGAACACCCCGGCCGACAGGAACAGCATCAGCGGCGTGATCAGGGTCATCTCGACAATCACCGCGCCGCGTTGGTCGTGGCGAAATCGACTGAGATATCGGGACAGCATCTTGAACATCGCGGTCACCGGTAGAGCTGCGGTTCGTCGCGCAGGAAGTTGTCGAGCGTGCCACTGCCGCCCTTGCCTGTGATGTCGACGAGTTCCACCATGATGTCTTTGCCGTCGATGATGGGCTCCGTGATGAAGAAACTGGCAAATCTCCTCGCCGGGACATTTACGCGGCCATTGAAACTCAGGCCCCCAGCCTGAATCGCATTGCAGTCCAGGACTGCACCGTAAAGCAACCGGCGATCCGGGGTCGCGATCGGCGTGAGGGCTCCAGTCGGCGGCGTGCCTTGTTCGCCGCCGACGGACGCGTCCGAAACAATGTTGTTGTCGATCTCATAGCGATAGACCTCATACCGCGTCGGGAGATCGGCGCCGGTGCCGGATAGAGCCGAAGGCACGGAACGTAGCGGATGATTGGCAGCCCAGTAGCGCGCGAAGTTCCAGTCGCCGGCACCCATGCGACCGCCCATCATGGTGCATGTGCCAGAGATCTGGCAGGAGTCGCGTTCAAGCCCGATGCCTTTGGTCGGATCTGTTTGGTAGTTGACCTTGTTGTCCTTGACAAATTGATCCCAGTTTATGGCACCCTTGCGCACATTGACCGCGGGTCCGTCCGAAAACGATGACGAATCGATGCCGAAGCGCGAGTTGATGCCATCTTTCACCGGACCGGAATTCTGTCCCGGCTCAGTGTCGACACCGTCGCGCGAATAGCAATTCTGCGGCTTGGAGTCAGCGAGCATCTTTTCGAGCTGGCTGGCGCCGTTGCCAAACGGCGAAGCCAGAAAAGCGAAGTTGCCGGGAGCGTAAGACCCGTCTCCGCGCAGCTTGATCTGGCGGCGGCGGTATTGCCTGGTTTGCGCCGCCTGTTCCAGTGTGACGCCCCCGGTGAGGGCTGTATTTTCATACGGGTTGCACATGAAAACGGGCGTGTAATCGCAAACGCCCGACGTGAAACCGGCGACCGACGCGGCAGCAATGTTGAAGCTGTTGCTTGCCGCGTTGCCCGTCAGAAATGAAGCGGGGAAAATCGCGGCGAAACCAGTCGGTGTCACCTTCACTTCAATGAATCGGGTCTCGTCTTCGCCAACAGTTTGAATTGCATCGGCATAGTTTGCGCTGGTGATCGGCTGGTTATCACTCGGAAGCGTCTTGAGGAAACACCACGAAATGTTGCCGGCGCTGTTGCATCGTGCGGTGCCGACTGGTGGCCCGGAAGCCAAATTGAACCGGCCATTGGTGCCAACGGTTGAGAACGTGGCCTCGTTGATAACCAGATTTGCCATGGCGCGCTCGGCTCTAACCCATGAGCCTGGCAAGCCGTCAAGTTCCGCCGCCCCAGCCAACGCAAAGGCGTCTGCCGCCTTCTGTAAATCGTTGTGTAGGTTGTTGACCCGGCTCATGTCGATCGCCAGCAGGGAAAAGCCGATGATCGCCGGCAGCGTGACGCTGACGAGGATCAGCGCTATTCCCCTCTGATCGTGCCAGAACGCGCGAATGGTCCGCAGCATGGCCTTACTCTTTGCTCCCCTGACGCCAGGTTCCCTCGCATGGCCTGGCGCACTAAAACCGCATCCTTCTGTTCAGTTCACGGCGTCTCAATTCACTGGTTCGTCGTTACACCCGCTCCGCCGACATTGACCGTGATCGCTGGCGGCGGCGGCGGCGGCGGCGGAAATTTGTAGAGGTTTGCAACAGCGGCGGCGCGTGTGCCGTCGCCTTCGATCCTGGTGTTTTTGGAGGCCGGATTGAACGGGTCGACCGTCTGCAGCAGCGAATTGTATCTCTGCGTGTCGCCGGCGGCCAAAGTGACCGTATCGTAGTTGTTCAGATAGTCCGCGGCGCAGCCTGTCAGCAGGCCGGTGCCCAGCACGAGGATCAAGGCGCTATTTCTTGACATAGAGCATCTTGTCCTTCGATTTGAAATCCAACATGTGGCCATAGGGGCCGGTGACGCCGTCGCCCGTTTCATATTTGCGGATCATGTCTTTGTTCACTTCGAGCTGGCCAAGCACGAAGAACTCCGGGTCGTTGGCCGGCCGCGTCTTGTCGAACGGCGTCGCCAGTTGCTCGCCGGGTTTCACCGGCCGCACGAGGTGCGGCGTGACGATGACGACCAGCTCGGTTTCTTCCTTCTGGTTGCTCGAATTGCGAAACAGCGTCCCGATAACCGGCACCTGGCCGAGCCACGGCACCTGGTTCTGGAGCTTGGTAGTCTTGCTCGACAGAAGCCCGCCGACGGCGAAGCTCTGGCCGTCGCGCAACTCGACGACGGTTTCCAGCTTGCGGTTGGTGAAGATCGGATCGCCGGCGGTGGTGAATCCGGTCAGGTCGCTGACCTCCGGCGCCAGCCTCATGTGGATCTTGCCGTCGTCGAGTACGACCGGCGTGAACCGCAGATTGACGCCGAATTGCTTGTAGACGATGTTTATCTGGCCATCCTTGTCGAGAGAGCGGATAGGGACTTCGCCGCCGGCATTGAAGCTGGCCTCCTCGCCGGACAGCGTGGTGAGGTTGGGGTTGGCGAGCGTGCGGACCACGCCCTTGGCCTCGAGCGCCTCGATGTACAGATCGACCTTGATGTTGCTGTCGATGACGCGGGTGAGCAGTGCTCCGAAGGGAGTGGAGTTGGACAGCAGGTTGCTGAGCAGAGCGCCCGGTCCGAGCACCACCTTGTCTTCGTCCACGGCGGCAATGCCGGTTCCGACTTTAGTCGTGCCACTGCCGTTCGTGCTCCTGATCGACACGCCGAGATCGCGGCCCGCATTGCGCTTGGCCTCAAGCACGCGCACTTCGAGATTGACCTGCTGGCTGTCGTCGACGATGACGGAATTGATGATGGCGTCGGGACCATATTGCTGAGCAACCGCCATGATCGCCGCCAGCGTCGCGCCGTCCTTGACATGACCGCCAAGCCTGACCCTGCCGTTGACCGAGCCCACTTCGATGCGCGACCTTGGCGCCACCTGGCGGATCGCCTGCGCCATGTCGCTGACGTCGACGCCGACCTCGATCTGGATGACGCCGAGCGAACGCTTGTCCGTGGAAAACAGATTGACCGTGGTGGTGCCGGCGCCCTTGCCGATGACGTAGAGCGTGCGGTCGGTCATCGGCTGGGCATCGGCGATCTTCTCGTCGCCGACGACGATGTCGCCCAGATTGGCATTCACCTGGATCGTTACCGATTGCGACATCGGCAGGAAGACCTTATGGACGCTGGGGTTCGACACGTCGATGAAACGGTCGGCCGCCTGAGCCGCCAGGCTCGACAGAAACAGCGCTGCCATACAGAACAACGCGGCCGCCGCCATCCTCAACCAAGACCCCTGCATCCCCAACTCCCCACTCGCTGCCGGTGGCAGCCCCACTTTATTCGCCGGTGGCAGCCACTTTATTCACTGCACCTTATCATGGTTGTCTCGGCACGTCATATGTCTCAAGCTTCACGCCCCGGAAAACGCCCACGCTAGCACGCGACGGCGGCTCGGGTGTGACATATTTGACTACTTCCTTAACAACTTCCCGCACTTCCGGGGCCGTTGCCACGGCCGGAGCCGGCTTGATCTTGCTCAGATCGTCGAGCTTGTTTCCGACTCGGTCGACTGCCTGTGCCAATCCTGCAATCTTATCGTCGGCACGCTTGCGCGCGTCCTCCGCGAGCTGGCGATCGGCTGCGGCAGCAGCGTCGGCTGCAGCCTGTTTGGCGAGTTCGGCTTGCCTTTTGGCGACGTCAGCCGGCATTTCCCCGGTCAGGTCGGATAGAGTCACGCGCTCGGTCGTCTCGCCCTTGCTGGCCGCTGCCTGGCGAAGCGCCAAGGACAACTGGCCGGCGCCGGCGGCCAAGGTGAGCTTCTGCGCGTCCTTGGTGCTGACCTCGAGCGTCACCGATTTGACGACCGTTGGGCTGTCCTTGCTTTCGTCCGCAACCTGGTCGACGGCGAGCACCTTCATGCTCTGCAGCAGCACGTCGACAAAACTCTGGTCCGGGCCGTCATTGGCGTGCACCGTGCGCGTCAGCAAAACGTCGACCCGGTCGCCGGGGTAGACAAAGCCGGCAACGCCAAGCACGTCGTTGACGCGAATGGAAACCGCCTTCATGCCTTCGCCGAGCACTGCCGAAAGCGTGGCGCGCTGGCCGGGGCCGGTGATCTTGGTGGCGAGGACAGGCTCGTTGACGCCGATCGCCTGCAATGCCTGCTTGTTGCCTCCGCCGGCCGGAAGGTCTTTGGTAAGAAGTTCTTGTGTGGTCTTGAAAGCGCCGGCCGGAACCGCACCCGACGGCCACTCGACTTCGCGCAATTTGTCGGCGGTCAGAATGTCACCGAACTTCAGCGCCTCCGCCGCCACCACGACTGTATCGTGGGGGACATTACCTGTTTGCGCCATCGCGCTGCGTTGATTCGCCAGCCAGAAGTTGGCAAGCACGACAGCAAGAACGCCGAACACGCCGGCGAGAACAATCATGATAACTGTATTTGCGCGCATGGCCCTAGCCCCTTAGATTCCCCAGGCAAACACTCGTCGCCCCTTGTGGAGCTTTGGGCCCGGTACAAGCCCGGGCCCAAATTGTTGTTAGCCCAGATTGAGAGCGGTGGTGAGCTTGCCCCAAGAATTGGTCACATAGCCACCGACCAGAACAATCGCCGCAATTGCCGCGGCGCTGATCAGACCGATCAGGATCGAGTATTCGACCATGGCAGCGCCGTTTTCGTCGTCGCGGAACTGCCGGGTCATCGTCATGAGCTTCTTCATGTCAATTTCTCCCTTTGGAGGTTTGAACCCGACGAGACGAGCTAGAGATGAAACCCATACCCAAGCATCCCCCGTCATCTCAATCCTAGGTCCCGCGAAAAAGCGAAGTCAAATGGGATTAAGAGTTCGTTAACGTTTGAATACCTGATCTATCGCGTCACAAGCCGATTTTAATTTGAGCAAGACCTTGATTCGACTAATTTTTCAAGCGTTCTTAACCATTCGTTCACAATTCCGTCCCAGTTGGGCGTATGCCACTCATACATTAGGTGTAGCGCATATTCCTTTATATCTAAGGGGTTACGCCTTGTTCATCGGCACTGCACCGCCTGTTGCAGTTTGTAAGGTTCCGTGAGGTTGAGTGGAGAGCGCTTCAGGCAGAATAAAAACGATATTTTCCGGAGAACAGCCTTAACTATGTTGTAAGTACTGGCTCGAAGTCCGCCACCAGGTGCTTGCCCCCTCCCGTGGTTAATGGTTAGTTTATGCATCGCAAACTTAGCGATGGCTACGCATAGTCGGCAGCCGGGTGGGCCAACAGGGCAACGGGTGGGGAGCAGGTGGTCATGCACGGGTCGCATCCTGGATGCGAAATACCTGCCGATTTGCCGCGCGCCAGATCCGCGCAATGGTGGGGATCCAATCCGGCAGCAAATTTGCGAAACCGGCGGCTTGTCCTTTTCATAGTCGCCATGCTCGTAGCGCTCATGGCCGCAACTTTGCTCTGGCTGCCATTCTCGACAGTAGACTCGAATGGCAACCTCGGCGACGCGGCGATCCTTTTGCCCAGCGTCTTCCTTTTGGCCTTACTTGAAGCGATACGGTGGCGGCTTCGCAAAGCACCGTTTCGGCATCGTGAGATTTGGAGGGATTTCGCGCGCCGCATCCAAGTGCTTGTCCTAGCCCTGAGTTCCATCCTGTTCTTTTCGACGTGGCTTTTGTTGTTCTCCTACATGGCGACCGCAACGGCCCAGCCCTTGATGGACATGTATTTGGCATCCGCCGACGCCGCCCTTGGGTTCAATTGGACAGCTTACGTTGGATGGCTCGATAGCCATTACTTGATTGCATCCATACTTTCGAAGGCCTATTTCAGCCTGAGTTTTCAACTGCCGTTACTGCCGGCCATGTTGGCCTTGATCGCCCGCCCGGACCGGGTGGCGGAAATGATTGCCCAATTCGAGCTGGCCGGTTGTCTGACTTGCCTGATTATGTTGGTGGTGCCGGCAGCTGGGGCTTTTGATTTCTACCATCCTTCACCTGATCTTTTGAGCTCGTTTGGTGCTGGTGCCTCGACTCGTCACCTGGATCAACTGCATGCGCTGAGAACGCTGAAACCGTTCCTGATCGAGCATCCGGAGGGTCTTGTGACCTTCCCGTCCTTCCACGCCGCTTTGGCCGTGATATTCGCCTACTCGGTGCGCGGCATCCGCTTCGTTGCACTGCCGGTCTATCTGCTCAACGCGATGCTCATATTGGCCACGCCAGCCGAAGGCAGCCACTATCTGGTCGACGTTCTCGCCGGGGTCTTGGTCGCCGCTGCGGCAATTCAAACGGTCCGCTGGATTGGCGGCACCCGTGCGATCAACAGATAATTTCAGGACAAGGGAATTCGGGGGCACAAGATGCCAGGCCGTTTGTTCAAGGGCCAGCCGAGCCGCTGGCGCAACCTACGCCGCTGCCCACTGTGTGACGCCATTGCCAGCAATCCCCGCGACGCGAGGTTAAACCGATCAGTCAGATGTCGAGGGAAATCCACTTTCAAGGCCAGAAATTCATCCCGCGGCGCTTGAAACAGTGTCGAAGGACGAGATCCCGAACGTGATCCGCCCGATCGTGTATGAGTTCGTTCGTGGCCACGACGCGGGCCGCTGAATGGTCGCGAAACTCGACCAATTGACCAGCGGCACCGCCGACGAGATGCTAGGCCCCGGGGCCGATCGAGCCGGGGCCAAGCCCAGATTGAGGTTAGCCCAGATTGAGCGCGTTGGTCAGTGTGTTCCAGGACGTGGACACATAACCACCGACCAGAACAATCGCCGCAATTGCCGCGGCGCTGATCAGACCGATCAGGATCGAGTATTCGACCATGGCAGCGCCGGTTTCGTCGTCGCGGAACTGCCGGGTCATCGTCATGAGCTTCTTCATGTCAATTTCTCCCTCTTGGAGGTTTAACCCGACGAGACGAGCCAAGGATGAAATCCATACCCAAGCATCCCCCGTCACATCGATCCTAGGTCCCGCGAAAAAGCGAAGTCAAATGGGATTAAGAGTTCGTTAACGTTTGAATACCTGATCTATCGCGTCACAAGCCGATTCTAATTTTAGCAAGACCTTGATTCGATTAATTTTTAGAGCGGTCTTAACCATTCGTTCACAATTCCGTCGCAGTTGGGGTATGCCGCTCATACATTAGGTGTGTAGCGCATATTCCTTTATATCTAATGGGTTACGCCTTGTTCAGGGGCACTGCGCCGCCTGTTACGGTTTGTAAGGTTCCGTGAGGCCGGGTGGGCGGGCGCTTCAGGCAAAATAGAACCGATATTTTCGGCGATGCCCGCTTAACAAGGTTGAAAGTATTGAGGGCGGTTCGCGAGACCCTTGAGGATGGGGGTATGCGATGTGACCCGGATGCCTGGCCGGCGATGCGCGCAGCTCGCGGTCGACAAATAGTCTCAGGGCACGGGAATTAGGGAGCAGGACAAAATGCCAGACCGTTTCACCAAGGGGCCAGCCGAGCCGCTGGCGCAACCTGCGCCGCTGCCTGTTGTGACGCCATTGCCAGCAATCCCCGATTTGGCGGTGACTTCCTGGCCTTGAAAGCGGATTTCCAGCGACATCTGATTGATCGGTTTTAACCTCGCGGCGCTTGAAACAGCATCGAAGGACGAGATCCCGAACAAGATCCGCCCGATCGTGCGTAAGTCGTGGCCGCAACGTGCCGCTGAATGCCCGCGAACTCGACCAATTGACCAGCGGCACCGCCGACGAGATGCTGGGCCCCGGCGCCGATCGAGCCGGGGCCAAGCCTGAGCCCAAATTGTCGTTAGCCCAGATTGAGCACGTTGGTCAGCACGGCCCAAGAATTGGTCACATAGCCACCGACCAGAACAATCGCCGCAATTGCCGCGGCGCTGATCAGACCGATCAGGATCGAGTATTCGACCATGGCAGCGCCGGTTTCGTCGTCGCGGAACTGCCGGGTCATCGTCATGAGCTTCTTCATGTCAATTTCGCCCTTTTGGAGGTTTGAACCCGACGAGACGAGCCAAGCATAAAATCCCATACCCAAGCATCCCCCGTCATCTCGATCTAGGTCTCACAAAAAAGCGAAGTCAAATGGGATTAAGGGTTCGTTAACGTTTGAATACCTGATCTATCGCGTCAGAAGCTGATTTAGATTTAAGCAAGAGCTTGATTCGACTATTTTTTCGAGCGTTCTTAACCATTCGTTCATGATTCCGTCCCAGATGGAGTAATGCCACTAATACATTAGGTGTACCGCATATTCCTTTATATCTAAGGGGTTACGCCTTGTTCATGGCTCCGCACCACCTGTTGCGGTCTGTAAGGTTCCGTGAGGCTGGGTGGGGCGGGCGCTTCAGGCAAAATAAAAAAGCGACATTTTCGGCGGAGCAGCCTTAACTATGTTGCGAGTATTGACTTGCGGTTCGCCGCCAGACGCTTGCCCCCTCCCGTGGTTAATGGTTAGTTTATGCCTTACGAATTTAGCGGGGGCTAATCGTTGTGTCGAGGCGATCGGAAAAGGGGCAGGCGGGGAGTGGGGAGCGGTTCGCGAGACCGTTTCAGGATCGTGCATGCGGCATGACCCAGATGGGCCAGGCCGGCGGTGCGCGCAGCTCGCGGTCAACAAATAATCTCAGGGAACCAGAAATCGGGGGCAGGACAAAATGCTAGGCCGTTTCATAAAGGGGGCAGCCGAGCCGCTGGCGCAAGCTGCGCCGCTGCCCGTTGTGACGCCATCGTCAGCAATCCCCGATCTTGCGCCGCATGGCGATGAATTCCTGGCCTTGAAAGTGGAACTGCATCGACATCTGATTGACCGGTTCAACCTCGCAGCGCTTGATACAGCGTCGAAGGACGAGATCCTGAACGAGATCCGCCCGATCGTGCGTGAGTTCGTTCGTGGCCGCAACGTGCCGCTGAATGCCCGCGAACTCGACCAACTGACCAGCGACACCGCTGACGAGATGCTCGGGCTGGGGCCGATCGAGCCGCTGCTCAAGGACGATTCGATTGCCGACATCCTGATCAACACCCACAAGCGCGTCTTCATCGAGCGATATGGCGTGATCGAGGAGACCGGGATACGCTTTCGCGACGAGGCGCATCTGCTGCGTATCATCAACAAGATCGTCTCGGCAATTGGGCGGCGCGTGGATGAATCGGCGCCGATGGTCGATGCGCGGCTGGCCGACGGCTCGCGCGTCAACATCGCGGTGCGGCCGATCTCCGTGGATGGGCCCCTGGTCTCGATCCGCAAATTCTCTAAGAATCCCTATTCGCTTGAGCGCCTGATGGCGTTCAATTCCATCCGCCCGCCGATGGTCGATCTCCTGCGCATCGCCGTGCAGTCGCGCAAGTCGATCCTGGTTTCGGGCGGCACCGGCAGCGGCAAGACGACCCTGCTCAACGCGCTGTCGAGTTACATCCCCTCGAGAGAGCGACTGATCACCATCGAGGACGCAGCCGAACTGCAGCTGCAACAGCCGCATGTCGGCCGGCTGGAGACGCGTCCGCCCAATGTCGAGGGCAAGGGCGAGGTTCGTCAGCGCGAGTTGCTGAAGAACGCGTTGCGCATGCGGCCCGATCGCATCATTGTGGGCGAGGTGCGCGGCGAGGAAGCCTTCGACATGCTGCAGGCGATGAACACCGGCCACGAGGGGTCGATGAC
The DNA here is from genome assembly GCF_042682145.1 of Mesorhizobium newzealandense. Lineage (NCBI taxonomy): Bacteria > Pseudomonadati > Pseudomonadota > Alphaproteobacteria > Hyphomicrobiales > Phyllobacteriaceae > Mesorhizobium > Mesorhizobium newzealandense. The sequence goes on from NZ_JBHUGZ010000008.1 coordinate 73,956, forward strand.
CACAATCCATGCTAACACGCCACGCGACGCGATCTCGCGGCTGGAGCAGATGGTCGGCATGGCCGGCATGCCGATGAGCAACGATTCCATCCGGGCGCAGATTGCCTCGGCCATCGATATTGTCGTGCAGACGCAGCGTCTTTCCGATGGCGGCAGGCGCGTAACATCCATTTCGGAACTGACCGGCATGGAAGGCAATGTTATCCAGCTTCAGGAAATCTACCATTTCGTGCGCCGCGATGTCGGCGCCGACGGCTCCATTATCGGTGACTTTCGCGCCACCGGTGTTCGACCGCGCTTTGCCCAGGAGGCGGCGACGCTTGGCCATCAGTTCGCCAAGGACGCCTTCAATCCTCAGGTTCCGCTCTGATGCCGACCGGACAGACCTTACTCTACTTCATCTACGTGCTGGCAGCGGCCTCGGTCATTCTCGCTGCGGAATCGTTCTACGTGTCATTTTCAGGGCGGCGCGCGCGCATCACCACCGTCAACCGGCGTATCAAGCGGTTGAGGGAGGAGGCCCCGGCCGAACAGACGTTGCAGGGGCTGTTGCAGGAACGTGGCCTGACGGCGAGTGGCGACTTCATCTTCGGTGCAGTCGCGCTCAACCGGCTTTACACGCAATCCGGCATTACCGGTAACCCGCTGGCCTTTGCAGCGGTATTCCTGTTGGCCGGTCTGGTGTCGGCACTGGTGCTGCCGTTGGTTCTGGGCTTTTCGACTGTGGCCGGGATCATCGCCTTTTTTGTCGTCGGCCTTATCCTGCCGCTTCTCGTCTTGCGCCGTGCGCGGAACAAGCGAATCCAGAAATTTGCCGCCCAACTTCCCAACGCACTCGACATGATCGTGCGTTCGTTGCGCGCCGGTCATCCGACATCGGTGGCAATTGGCCTTGTTGCACGCGAGATGCCCGACCCGCTCGGAACCGAATTCGGCATCGTCTCCGACGAAATCACTTTTGGCCTCAGCCTCGAACAGGCCGTGCGCAAACTCTCGCAACGCGTCGGCTTCGAAGGCCTCCATCTCCTTACCATATCACTCTCCATTCAGGCCAAGACCGGCGGCAACCTGACCGAGATGTTATCGAATCTTTCATCTTCGCTCCGCGAGCGGCAGAAATTGAGGCTGAAGATCAAGGCGCTTTCCGCCGAGGGTCGAGCATCGGCATGGATAATCTCTCTATTTCCCTTGGTTATGTTTGGAATACTTTTTATAGTTGCCCCCAGCTATTATGGAGATATTTGGGGTAGCCCGCTGATAACGCCGGTATTCGTGATATTTGGACTATTAGCGCTTTTGGGCGATTTCATCATGTTCCGAATGGTCAATTTCGATTTCTGAGGAGGGCGCGCCATGACCGTTTTTGCAAGCCTTCAGAATTCGGGGATGCTCATCTCATTCGCCGTTTTCATGGCGGCGATGGCGCTTTTCCTGTTCGGCGCTTTGATAATCTTGCCGGCCATGCAGACACGGAAGCTGGTTGCGCAAAGCCTGTTGGCCGAGGGAATTGCCAGCCGCCGCTCGCTGATGGGACAGGACCATTTGGCCAAGATTTCGGCGCAGCGCCCGGTCGATGCGTATTTTCGGTCGATAGAAAAGGAACGGGACGAACCCAGCGCCCTGGACGCCAAGCTTTTCCGCGCCGGCTTCTATCAATCAAGTGCGCCGGCGGTTTACACCTTGTCGCGCCTGGGTGCAGTCTTGATAGGCTTCGCTGTGACGTTCGCGATCCTGTCGCGTATACTGCCGTCTCAAGTGCCAGGGGTCATAACCTTTGTGATCGCTGCCGTGTTCGGGCTGGCTTGCATAGTGGTTCCAAGCATCGCACTCGATCGGTTCGAGAGTGCACAAAAGCAGGTCTATCGCCGTGGCTTTCCCGATTTCATGGACATGATGATCACCTGCGCCGATGCCGGCATGAGCCTCGAGGCGGCGGTCGAGCGCGTCGGAACGGAACTTGCCGCCACCCACAAATGGCTCGGTATTCAGCTGACGATCATGAATTTGCAGTTGCGCGCCGGCAAGCCGTTGCGGGAAGCTCTGCGCGAGCTGGCGGACCGAATCGGTCTCGAAGAGGCGAGGTCCCTGGCGGTGCTGTTCCGGCAATCGGAAGAGCTCGGCACAAGCCTGACAGACGCCTTGCGGGTCTACAGCGACGAAATGCGCAGTCAGAGAATCCTGCGCGCGGAGGAGATCGCCAACGCTCTTCCGGTCAAGATGATGATTCCGCTGGGTCTTTGCATCTTTCCAGTCGTGATGATGATTGTTATGCTGCCGGTCGTCATCCGAATGAAAGGCGTTTTCTTCTAGTTGTATATATGCTTTGGTCCTAAAATGAGCTGAGTCGGAGGGCTCTTGGGGGATAAAATGACAGGGCCAATGCGCCTCGCAGTCGTAGCCAGTCTGTTGATGGTCCTTGCGGGCTGTCAAACGAACGACACCCTCGATGGTGTCGTTCGCACCAACGAGCCGTCGAAAGGCGACGTAACGTCCTTTGGCGATGCTTTCGACGGGCTGAAGACGGTCAGCGACGTCGAATATCACGCCTCGGACCAGGCCGTGGCCGAAGCCAAGAACCAGTTCCGCGCGGAAAACTATGGCAATGCCGGCGCCTTGTTCTTCAAGGCGACGCAACTGTCGCCCAATGACGGTAATGCGTGGATGGGGTTGGCCGCCTGCAGCGACCGGATTCATCGCTTCGACCTCGCCGATCGGGCCTATGCCCGAGCCTTCAAGCTGCTCGGGGCGACGCCGGAATACTACAACAACATCGGCTATTCCTACCTGCTGCGCGGCAAGCTGCAGAACGCGCGCGCGAATTTCCTCAAGGCCTACGAATTGGCGCCCAACGATCCGACGGTGACCAACAATCTGAAGCTTTTGTCGTCGAGCGTGCAGAATATCGAGCGCTAGCATGCTGCTCGTCGAATCGCTGCTGCTGATGGCGCTCGCGATCCCCCTGCTGGCAAGGATTGGGTGGCTCGACTTCACCACCCAGCAGATAGCCAATCGCGACGTGCTTCTGCTGCTCTGCCTGGGGGCGGGGTCGCAGTTGCTGCTGTCGCTGCAGTCCGGATCCTGGTTGGACATGGGGTTGAGTGCCGCTGCCGGGCTTCTGTTGTTCATCGCGCTCTTGCCTTTCTGGGCGCTGCACAAGGTTGGCGCCGGCGATATCAAGCTGATGGCGACCGTGCCTTTTCTGATCGGTGGCAGCGCGCTCGTCGTCTTTTCCTTTCTGATGCTGCTTTTTGCTCTCGTCACGGCGCTGGTCGTGAAAAACCCAACGCTGCTGCCGGAAGGCGCCTTCCGGGTATACATTCAGCATTTGGATCGCAAAGGTGTTGTGCCGTTTGGAGTGCCGATTTCCCTGGCGTCGATATGTACGATCGCACTCCAGATCGTAAGCAGCTTTGTCGCCCCTGGCAGTCTATTTGCCTAACGGGTGTGCTTCACAAAATCACCCGGTGGATTTCGCCGAAGCTTTGATAACCAGATTAACCTTTTGGGAACCATTAACTTGCCCCACGGTCGGCAAAATGCTTGGATTGCATCTTGTCGGTGGGGCTCCAAATGAACATTTCCAATTCTGAAGGGGATCGCATATCCGTTCGCTCTGAGACGCCGACGGAAGGTGTTCAGGACGGCATTCTTCAGCGATCCATGCGCTTGCTCCCGCCACCAGCGATGCGTGACTTTATCGGCCGCGCAACGCTGACATTTTACTTCGCGTTCGGCGCGGTCATCAAGGTGGCAGCTCTGATATTGGTTCTGCGCGATATTGTGTGGACGGCAGCATCCAGCGTCGACTTTGCGGCGGACGTTGCCTCTCTCGGCTTCCTGGTGCTCATGGTTGTCTCAACCGTGACGCGTCTTCCGCCGGTGAAGACAGCGCAGGGACTTGAACCCCGAATCGCGGCGCTGATCGGATGCTTTGCCACGGTGACTTTGGTCGTTGTTCCTCGTGTCCAGATCCTGCCGCAGCTTGAATTGGTTGCGGACTTCATCATCCTCGGCGGTTTCGCGCTTTGCATCTGGTGCCTGTGGTGGCTCGGCAGATCGTTCAGCATCTCCGCCCAGGCCAGGCGGCTTGTCACAGCAGGGCCCTACCGCTTCGTGCGGCACCCACTGTACGCATGCGAAGCAATTGTCGTGCTGGGCATTGTGCTGCGCAATCCGACGTGGATAACGGTCGCGATTTGCGCGATTGCTCTCACCTTCCAATACCGGCGGCTGGTCAATGAGGAAAAGGTCTTGCAATCGGCCTTCCCCGAATACGAGGCGTACAAGCGTAGGACGCCGATGCTATTTCCTTCCTTGTCTTCATTTCGGTGATCGAACGCCGCCGGCCCTGCGAATACTCTGGCCCGGTGATCTGAAGCGCAGCATGACGCGCCTTCAGGCGATGCCGGGATTAGCCAGCAAAATGGCCATATACCTCTATATTAGCTTGTGCTAACGTACTGTGGCCGCAGCCCCAAAAACACCCCAACCCCCCGGGCGCTGCGACCACCGAGCGTCGGCAAACTCGCGCTCACCAGACTCTCCAGTTTGCCGGCGCTCGGTCTCCTCGTGAGACGGCGCGGGCGCGCAGCGGCGCTTTGCGCCGGTGGGCTTCATTCCAAAATCAAGAATACAAAGATCTTGATCGGCGCGCTGCCGATGGCCAGCCAATCCAGCTTGTCGTCTGGATGACCAATGTCAGGGCGCCATCGGTGTTTGCAGCGTCCGACCTGGCAACAAGTAATAAATAGTCGATCGGCTGGACTGGACACTGGCTGACCCTGGGGCTGCGCTACGGCCCCGCTCCATGACCGCCGGGTAGGTGTTCATGATCGCGGCCGGCCCGGCCTGATGGTGTCGAATATAGGTTTCTTGCTGAGGCTTCCGGCTCTTGTCGAAGCATCACCGCGCGATAATTTCCTTGAAGGCGTGGGCGCTTCCCTCTCAAACAGGAGCCGGCCATGAAACACCAGACACTCGATCAACTGCATGCGGTCGCCAAGATTGAATCTTCGGCGGCGTATTCGGCAATGACACGGAACCAGCGTATCGAGCGCTGGGCTGAACTTCTCGAGCAACACCCCGAGCGATGCGTTGCCGCGTTTACAGGTACCGAATATTTGCACATGGAAGAACGTGCCAGCTTGCGTGGGGACGGATCAGCAATTGCCGTTGCCTTCGACGACCCGGTATTGCGCGCGTCGGGCCTGAAAGATGACACGTATGGCGAGGCCAGGCGTTTCTTCAAACTGAGCGACTGGCAACTGCACGAGATCGTCTGCGATTGCCATGTCGGCGCTACCATGAAAGCGCATTGGGCTGCCAAACGAGTTCGCGCAACAGTTGAAGGAAATGGTTTCCTTGCGTGGTTGAGGCAAAGGATCATGTTCTGAGTTGGTCGAGGTGAGGATCGTCACGTGTCCTCACCTGACCTCGGCTTGGAAGCTGTCGGGACTGTAGCCCTGAAACACTCTATCCCCCGGCTTCCTGCTTTTCCCCAAACGACGATATCTGTGGCGATCCCGAATGAATTCGTTGAAGATCACGGTCGACGGCATCTCCGGCACCCGATGGTCAACCGGATAACCCGCCAGAAGTGGTCAAGTTCCGCGGTCTGCCATCCCCCCGCCCTTCGCCACCAACCCTGTGGATAGACCGCAAAGACCGGCATCATTCCAAACATCCCCTTGCAAGAAGCCCTAGACTGGCAACCTAGGGGAATCGGGTGAATGTCGATCAAGCCGTGTCATCGCGTCGTGTTGTGCACGCTGCTGGCGATTGCCGGCTGCACGTCCGCGCCAGGCAAGGACTTCTTCACCGAAACCATCGACAGCCTGCACGCCAGGAACTCGCCCTTGCGGGCGGGATATACCGGGCCTGGCGCGGTCACGTCGGCCGCCGGCCAGGCGCAGCGCTTTAACGGTGCGCAGTATCAGGGCTCGGGTCAATTCGTCTCCTCCGGCGCCCCTGTCACCAAGGTGACGACCGATGGCTCGGGGCAGTTCGAGCTCAATCTGATCAATGCGCCGATTACCGAGGCGGCCAAGGCGGTGCTTGGCGACGCGCTGCACCTCAACTACATCGTCGACCCGCGCGTGCAAGGCACGGTGACGCTGCAGACCTCGCAGCCGGTGTCGAAGGATGCGCTGGTCGACATCCTGCAATCGGCGCTTGCGGTCAACGGTGCCGGCATCACCAACCGCGCCGGCACCTACCAGGTCGTGCCGCTTTCCGAAATCATGTCGAGCACGCCGCCGGTCAGCGTGCCGTCGGTTTCGCCGTCGGGCCCCGGCGTCAAGGTGCAGGTGCTGCAGCTGCAATTCATCGCCGCCGACGAAATGAAGACCATTTTGGAACCGATCACCCGCCAGGGCTCGGTGCTGCGGGTCGATTCCACCCGCAACCTGATCACCGTCGCCGGCAACGACAGCGACCTCAATGCCATTCGCGAAGCGGTTTCGGTGTTCGACGTCGACTGGATGCGCGGCATGTCCGTGGCACTTCATCCGCTGAAGACCTCCAAGCCGGAAGCCGTTGCCGCCGAACTCGATTCGATCTTCGGCACCAAGGACGGGCCGGGCGCCAAGCTCATCCAGTTCATTCCCAACGACAGGCTGAATTCGGTGCTGGTGATCACGTCGCGCCCGGCCTATCTCGCCCGTGCCGCGACCTGGATCAACAAGCTCGACAGACTGGCCGAGACCAATGAAAACCAGCTCTTCGTCTACCAGATCCAGAACCGCCCGGCCAAGGAACTGGCCGCGGTGCTGAGCTCCGTTCTCGGCACCACGGTCAAGACCGAAGGTGACTCGGGTGGCTCGAACGTGTCGCCCGACCAGACGCCGATCGCCATGCAGTCGGACGGCGTCACGCCGGTGCCATTGACCGGGCCGTCGCCTTCGCTGCCGCCCACGCAGGAGGGACAGCCGCCCGCCCACGCCACGGTCGTCGCCGATATCGAAAACAATGCGCTGCTGATCCAGACCACGGCGCGCGACTATGAACGCATCGAGCAGATCCTGAGCAAGGTCGACGTGCTGCCGACGCAAGTCATGCTGGAAGCCGTCATCGCCGAAGTCACGCTCAACGACGACCTGAAATACGGCCTGCGTTGGTTCTTCGAGAATGGTGGCATGAAGATCTCGGTGTCCGACGTGGCCAAGGGAGTTGCCGCGGCAGCACTGCCTGGCTTCAACTGGAGTTACGCAACCGACAACATCCAGGTGACGCTGAACGCCTTGTCCAGCATCACCGACGTCAATGTCATCTCGGCGCCAACGATCATGGCCCTGAACAACCAGAAAGCGATATTGCAGGTCGGCGACCAGGTGCCGATCGCCACACGGCAAGTGGTGGACCAGACGCTCGGCAGCTCGCCGGTCGTTTCGGTCGAGATGAAGGATACGGGCGTCATCCTGACGGTAACGCCACGCATCAACAATGCCGGCAGGGTCATGCTCGACATCGAGCAGGAGGTCAGCAATGTGACCAAGACGACCAGTTCCGGCATCGATTCGCCGACCATCCAGCAGCGCAAGATCCAGACCCGCGTTCTGGTCAACGATGGCGAGAGCCTGGCGCTGGGCGGCCTCATCCAGTCGCGCAACAATGTCGACCGCACGCAAGTGCCAATCCTCGGCGATATCCCGATCATCGGCAACGCGTTCAAGCAAAAGACGGACAGCATCGGACGCACCGAACTGATCATCTTCATCAGGCCGCATGTGGTCCGTGACATCAACGAAGCCCGCGAAGTGACGGACGAATTCCGCGGCAAGATCAGCCTGCAGACGCCGATCCAGAAGCGACGCGGCGGCACCAAGCTGCAACAGGATCTCAAGAGGCTGGCGTATTGACGATGGCTACGCACCCATCTCTCGTGCTGGCTGCCACTGTCGCCCTGGCGGCTGTTCTCGTCGCCATTTCAATCGCCGATTTCCGCAGGCAGATCATCCCGGACGGGCTCAACCTGGCTCTGGCTGGCGTCGGCCTTGGCTACCAGATGGCGACGGACGCAGACGGCATCCCCGTGCGGCTCCTGTTCGCTGCCGCGACTTTTGCCGCTGCCTGGCTGATCCGGCGCGGTCATTTCCTGATGACCGGCAGGATCGGTCTCGGCCTCGGCGACGTCAAGATGCTCGCCGCCGCCGCATGCTGGATCAGCCCGCTGCTGCTGCCGATGCTGCTGTTCATCGCCAGCGCCAGCGCTTTGCTGTTCGTCGGCGGGCAAGTGCTTGCAACAGGGCCTGCGGCGGCGCGGGCCCGTGTCGCCTTCGGCCCGTTTGTCGCCATCGGTCTCGGCTGCAGCTGGGCGCTGGAGCAATTTGCCGGTTTGAACATGGGACTGCTCTGATGATCACTCTGCGCTCTTTCAAACCTTCCGAAAAACCCGCTACCGAGGAACCCCGGCGCGCCAGAAAATCTGTCGGCGAACATCGCGAAAGCGGCTTCACCCTGGTCGAGCTCCTGGTCGTGCTCGCCATCATCGCGTTGATCGCCACGCTCGCCGCGCCACAGGTCCTGCGTTATCTCGGCTCGGCTCGGACCAATGCGGCCAAGGCGCAAATTCGCAACATCGAAAGCGCGCTCGAACTCTACTATGTCGACAACGCGAAATACCCGACCGCGGAAGAGGGGCTCTCGGCTTTGGTCACGGCGCCCGCCGGCGAAGCGCGCTGGAACGGCCCCTACCTGAAGGGAACAACCGGCCTGAAGGATCCGTGGGGGAGGCCCTATTCCTACGAAGTGAAGGCCGATGCGAGCGGCGTGATCATCCGCACCTTTGGCAAAGACGGCAAGCCGGACGGAACCGGCGAAGACCAGGACGTCACCAACTGACGGGATTTCATTCCGACAGGAACGAGTCTTTATTTCGTGCGCGGCTGCACCTGGGCATTTGCCAGGTCGAGGCGTGCAAAACCTCTCGCCGAATAGGCCGCACCATCCCGCAGAACCGAGATGGTGAACCGTACGGCGGCGGGCAGGCGCTGTGGCACATTCCAGCTCGGCGACCACGATGAGGCCGCCACTGAGCCGTCGAGATATTCGAGTTTCATGGCACTCACACCGCTGATCAGCCGCACCGGTTGGCTCGGCGTCGACGTCCCGGCTCCGCTGCCGCGCCGTGTCTTCTGGACAATGGTCAGCGCGCCCCCGGCCTGGCCACCGTTGCCAAGCGAAACGGCCATTTCGCGCAGTGCCGAGGATTTGAAGCCGATCGCCTGAACGGCGTTGAATTCGATCCGGGCACTGTCGCCGTTGAGATAAAGCACCATGTCCGGCGACGACTTGGACAGTGGCAACGGCTCGGCGTGGCTGATCGCGGTTTCCAGAAACCGCGATGCGGCGTCGACCTCCATCTGGAATTCGGTTGCCTTTTCGATGCGCACCATCGTTCGGGCCTGGCTCAGGAAGACCATCATCAGCGATGTGATCACGCCGATCAGTGCCAGTCCGACCAACACGTCGATGAGCGCAAAACCCTCAACCGACGCCGATGGTCCCGGCGGCGATTTGCGGCCGGGCGGAGGGGCGCCTGAAAGACGCCACCGTCCGCGATCGGCGCGGACCTTCGAGCGAGCGCGAGAGAACAGGCCGCTCATCGGGTCGCCGGGTCCCGCGCGGGCACGAAGGTCAAAAACGGCCCGCCTGGAAACGCTCCACCGGTCTTCTCGACGAGAACAGCGGTTACCTTCGCCTTCGACACGTCTATCGTGCGGGTCTTCAGGGTCCAGCCGGGTTGCGTCATGTTCTGCGCCATGGGTTGGACTTGGGCTTCGTAGTCGGCCAGCATCGTACGGACGGTCCTGGCGGCTTCGACCTGGCGCTTGGCCGCGGCGATGCTGCGGCTCGCCAGCACGATCGACTGGCTGGCGATGCCCAGCACAAGCGCTAGGATGGTCATGGCGACGATCATCTCCAGGATCGAGAACCCGTCTTCGGAGGAGGCTCGCGACGATGGCCCTGTCATGGCAGTGCGCGCCACGTTGGAAGCCCGGTCAGCCAGTTGACGGCGATGCGCGTGGTCCGTCCCTTTTGCTGCAGGGAGATATCCATGCCGGAAGCGCTGCCGTCCGGAAGGAAGGTCAAGACCGTCTGCCGGCCAGCGACAGTCTCCTGGCCGGTGATTACCGTCATTTTGACATCGTCGGGCAGGGTGACGATGTCTCGCTCGCCAAAACGGATGAGGCGAGCGCCGAGATCGACAACGACCTGCTTCGGCCTGGCGGTGGCGATTGCCGATGTGCGCGACAGGCGCAGCCGCATGGTGATCTCGCCGGCCAGCGTCTCCACGTTCCTGGTCCGATAATTGCTGACGAGCCCCGGTGCGGCGATCGCCGCGACAAGGGCCATGATCGCCAGCACGACCAGCATTTCGACCAGTGTGAATCCGGCCGTCGCGTCCGCCGATGCGCTGGCTCCCGGCGCTGTCATTGCAGCGCCAGGTCGTTGATGCTGAGGATCGTGGTCATCACCGAAATGACCAGGCTGCCGACGAGAAAACCGAGCGAAATCGTCAGCGCCGGCGTCAACAGCTTCAGCACCGTGTCGATCCTCCGCGACAGCGTCAGCTGAAGCATTTTCGCGGCGCGATCCAGCACCACCGGAAGTGCATTCGCGTCTTCGCCCAGCGAGACCAGCGACATCGTGGCGTTGTCGAAAATCCCCACCTTGACGATCGCGCCATGCAGGCGGGCGCCGTTTGCGACGGTTTCTTCGATCGTGGCAAAGCTCGCCGCCAGTGAGTTCTGCCTGGAAACCCTGGCGGCCAGGCCAAGCGCCTCGGTCATCGCCACGCCATTGCCGAGCAGCAGCGCAAGCGTTTCCAGATAGCGCGCGATCACCGCATCCTTGACCAGCGCGCCGATCAGCGGGATTTTCAACAGCCAATGCGAAAGGCGTTTTCTGGCGCCTGCGGACCGGGACAGCAAGAGATAGGAAAGCAGGGCCAGGACCGCCGCCAGCGGGAAAACGAACGGATAGTCCCTGAACACCGTGCCGAGCGCCGAAAGCATGGTCATGGTGAACGGCTTTGGGCCGGATGAGCCTTCGAAGATCGGTTCCAGTGCCGGCACCAGAACCGTCGCCAGAATGACCAGCGCGCCGCTCATGACCAGCAGCAGGAAAGCCGGATAGGCCAAAGCCTCGACGATTGCCGCACGGCGCTTGGCCGTTGCCTCAAACGTATCCGCCAGTCGCTGGCATATATAGGCCATCTTGCCGCTGCGCTCTCCGCTGGCGAGCAAGGCGGCAACGTCTGAGGTGATGCCCGGCAGGCCGGCGAATGCTTCGGCGATCGGCCGGCCGCCTGTGGTGTGATCGAGCACCGATTGCAGCTGTTGGCGCCGCTGGTGGTTGGTTTCGCCCGAAATAACCGCGCTCAAGGCGCGGTCGACAGTGAAACCGGCGTTCAGAAGCACCGAGAGCTCGGAAAAGAGACGGCTGAGATCGACCCTGCGGGTAAACGTCAGCGCGCTGCGCCCCGGCAGGCGAAGCTGCTGCCTCTCGCCGTTCACCGGGGCAAGATGATAGGAGCGGCGGCCCTGCTGCGCCAATTTGCGGGCGGCATCCTGCTTGGTCGACGCATAGAGAACGCCGGTCTCGGTGCTGCCGTCGACGAGATAGGCACGATAGGCAAAGGCCGGCATCAGCCGCCTCCTGCGAGATCGATGACACGCCGGACTTCGTCCATCGTGGTGACCTGCGACCGGGCAAGTGCGGTGGCGTGGACGGACATCGGCACCAGGTCGTCTTCGGCGGCAATTTTCCCGATCTCCATTTCGCCGGCACCCTGGTCGATGAGCTCGGCGATGCGTGGCGACACCTGCAGCATTTCGTAGGTCACCGTGCGCCCGCTGTAGCCGGAGCCGTTGCAGGTGCGGCAGGCCGGACCGGTTTGTTCCGCGCCGTGGCAGGTCGGGCAGATACGGCGCAACAGCCTCTGTGCGATGACGCCTCTGATCGTCGCGCCGAGCAGATAGCCGTCGATGCCCATGTCGCGAAGACGCGTGAGTGCCCCCGCCGCACTGTTGGTGTGGAGCGTCGAAAACACCAGATGGCCGGTCAGGGCCGCCTGGACCGCGACTTGCGCCGTCTCCCGGTCGCGGATTTCACCGAGCAGGATGATATCGGGGTCCTGCCGCAGGATCGAACGCAAGGCGGCGGCGAAGTCGAGGTCGATCGCCGGATTGACCTGCAGCTGGGTGATGCCGGCCATCCGGTATTCGACCGGGTCCTCGACGGTGAAAATCTTGACATCCGGGCGCGAACGCTCGGCGAGGATGGAATAGAGCGTCGTCGTCTTGCCGCTTCCGGTCGGCCCGGTGATCAGCACGATGCCGTTGGCGGCTTGCGACATGCTGCGGATTTTCGCTTGCGCGGTGCCGTCGAAACCCAGTTTCTCCAACCGCAATTCGACCCCGGCGCGGTCGAGAATTCGAAGCACGATGGCTTCGCCGTGAATCGACGGAATGACCGAGACGCGCAGGTCGATGTCGCGGCCGCGCACGGCAATGCGCATGCGTCCATCCTGCGGCAAGCGCCGTTCGGCAATGTTGAGCCGCGACAGGATCTTGATGCGGGTGGAAATGCCGGACAGCATCGCGATCGAGGCGGTGTCGACGGTGGACAGCATGCCGTCATGCCTGAAGCGGATGCGGACGTGATCCTCGAGCGGCTCGATGTGGATGTCGGTGGCTCTCGCATCGACCGCCTTGTGGATGGTCTCGGCGACGAAGCGAACGATCGGCGCCTCACGCGCAAAATCCTTCAACCGTTCGAGGTCGTCGGGGCCGAAATCCAGGGTCTCGCCACCGTTGCCGCCATTTGAAACGGCCGCCATGGCCGATTGCTCGATGCGGTCGATGCATTCGCCAATCGTGCGCCTTGGCAATATGCGCAGCGCCAGTGTCCGCTCATAGTGAAAGGCGAGCGCGTCGATGGTTGCCGACGAGAACGGATCGGCCACGGCGACTACCAGCCGCTCGGCATCCATCTGCAGCGGAAGGATCGCGTTTTCACGCAGATAGGCCAGCGGCACGCCTGCCAGCATTTCGGGGCTGACCTGTTCGGGAATCTCGACCGGCGTCGGTGCGTTGAGGTAGCGGCTGAGGCTGTTGGCAAGCTCCTGCTCGCCGATCAGGCCGAGTTCGGTCATCACCGTATCGAACGGGTGCCCGCTTGTTCGCGATGCCCCCAGAGCGCGCTGGGCCGCATGCGCGGTCAGCACTTTCTCGCCCTCGAGAAAGGCAAGAAACGCTTCGATCCCCTGGGTCTGGGCAGAAGCGTTCATGAGCTCCACCCGCGCAGGAGCTGCGCCGCCTCGGTGCCGAAAAGCACCTCGCAGTCGGCGGTGGCGGCGACGGCTGGCAGTGTGCCAGGGTCGGTGACCGGGCTCCGGGAGAGGCGCTGGAATGCCGTGGGGCTGACCGGAGACCTCTCGATGATGAACCCGGCTTCGCCTGTGATGCCGGATTCGTCGCGTCTTGCGACCACGTCGACCGTGTAGGCCGATGCATCGGCCGCCGCTTCAGTGACCGACGCGCTGCTGCCGCCGGCAAGAGCAGCGCGAAGACGGCTCGGCGCACGATCGGCGCTGATCGTGCTGCGCTCCGAGTTGACCGTGAAGACAGCGTGGAGGGCCCGCAAGGGCGTCGACGCAAGTGCTGAAAACTCCTGCAGTTCGGAAACCGATTCGAACGGCGCCTGCTTGTCTTGGGGCGGCCCCACCGGGCTTCTGGGCTGCTGCTGGCCAGCAAACAGCTTGGCACTGTCACGAAACCGGATCGCGGCCTCGGCCAGCGCTTGCGCTGTCTGCCGCTCGAAGCCGAGCGATGCAAAACCGATCGCCAGCAGTGTGTCGTCCGCGGCATTGAGGTTGATCAGCCCGCCATGATCCTGGACGCGCACAGCGAAGCTGAAATTTCCCTCCCGGCACGCTGCCGGCGCAAAATCCAGCGCAAAAATTTTTGTGCCGGAGCCGCCGACCAACTCGCTCGCAACCACATTGCCGACGCCTTCGGCAAGTAGCGACAGGCGTTCCTGCTCGACCTCATTGTTGGCGATCATCAGCCGTGTTTTCGCGGTGACGGCAAAGGGGACGACGATCGCCGAGACGATCAGCATGAACACCAGCACGGCGACCAGCGAAAAGCCGCTGCTGGTGCTTTCGCCCCCTGCGTTTGCGCTTTCATGAGATGTGCGGTCGCTCATAATTGCGGTTCATTCGGGGGTGGCGGGATATTTGCGGGTGAGGGGGCATTTGCGGGTGGCGGGGCATTCTTCCACGGCGGATAGAGCGGGATGTGCGCCACCTTGCCATCCCGCTCCAGCACGGCATGATCCTTGTCTATCGAAGAAACCTTCCAGCCGTCGATCGTCTCGCCGCTGCCATACCAGATGGCGGCTTCGCTGCCGGCGACGCGCAGCAGCGCCTTCGCCGCCCCGCCATGGATGCTGATGCCCAGAAGCGATGGCGCAGCGGCGGGTGCTGCCTCGGGTGCCGACGGCTGTTCAACGGCGGCCGCGACAACCTCAACCGGCGGCGGCCCGGCTGGCGGGGCCACGAATTTCCGGCGTGTCGGCGTGAACAGCGGTCGCTGGAACGTCTCGCTGAAATTGCCGGCCTCTGGGAACTGCAGCGATCCTGTCGCCGAAGCCACGCCGCCGTCATGCCCCTTGCCGGAAGCGACCGGCGAGATGTCGACCGGCGTGTCGTAGAGCGCGACATTGACCAGTACGAGGCCCGCGATCAGACCCGCAATCGCCAGGCCGGCGAATTTCCCGGTCATGGCTTGACCCCGCCGGGCGCCGGCGCCACCTGCGTTTGCAGTGGGCCGTAAAACAGGATCTCGGCAAAGATCTCGGGGTCGCCGCTGCGCCCTGCGACCGGCCCGACATCGGTCGTGCGCAAGGTGGCCTCGCGAATGAACAGCACCGGAAGCGACGTTTCGATTGCAAGAACGGCGTTGTGAATGCCCTCCAGCGGCCCCGAAAGATTGGCCCGCAGCCCGATGTAGTCGACGCCGGCTTCGCTCAGCACCGGCGCATTGCCGGCCGATAGCACATTCACCCCATTGGCAGTGGCTATCGCGTTCAGCCGGGTCTGCAGCCCACCGCGAATGATCGCTTCGCTTTCGCCGGTGAGAAACTCGGGATTTGCCGTCGCCACCGGGCTGGCGGCGCTGTCGAGGCGCCTTGCCAATGCCGCCACGCTTTGCAACTGGCCGAGAAGCTCCCGCTTTTCCTCGATCCCGGCTTGCGCCGAGGCAACGCTGTCGAACGCGGCGAACACCACCCAGGCCAGGACACAGGCCGTCACCGCCGCGATTGTCAGCGCAATCAGGCGACGAACCATCGGGCTGGTGTTGAGGATGGCGGAGAGCATCGTCAGAGCGCTCCGATCTTGGCCGAAATGGTGAAGTGTTCGCCGTCCTGGCCGGGTATCTTGACCACGGGCGAGGCGAATTCGGGCGCCGAAAACAGCGGCGAATCGTCGATCGGCTTAATCAATTCGGCGGCGGAGGCTGAAAAGCCCGTGATGGTCAGGTCGTCGCCCTTGGCCGAAAGATCGGTCAGCCAGGCGGTGTCGGGAAGCAGATGCGTCAGTTCGGCCCAGACGCGGACCAGCGACGCGGTGGTCTTCTTTTCCTGACGGATTTTCTCGATCTGCTCGATGCCGGTCTGGCGCTTCTGCAGCGAGGTGCGCGCCGCCTTGGCCAGCACCTGCGCATCGGCGATCTGCGCGTCGAGTTCCGCGCCGGCCTGCCAGCTGCGCCAATGTGCATGCGCGAAGGTGACGAGCGCTGCCGCGGCCAGCATCGAACAGGCCGTCACCCAGACAGTCCGGGCGCGTCGGTCGCGCGCGGTCGGCGGCCAGATCGCGGCCAGGCTGAGCAGATCAGCCTGTAGCGTGTTTTCGGGTTGCGACAGCGACAGACCCCTGACCGACCCGCCAGCCCGGCGGACCGCGTCCAGCACCGCCGCAAGCGTCTTCGCCTTGACAACTTGGTAGACGCACTCCTGCTCGACATGCCTGGCGAAAACGACATGCACCTGCGCCGGGTCGATCGGCGTCGAGGCCAGAAGGTCGAGCTCGGCCATGTCCCGCGCCTGCCGAAGCGGCAGCCGCCGCGCCGCCAACTGCCGGGTCAGGAACAGCCCGGGCTGGATCCGGATATCGAAGGTCGGCCGTTTGCGCCGAGGCCCGCCCTGGAGAAGTGCCAAGATTTCGTCCGAGGACGCCGTGAGCGCCAACGGGATCGATTGGAACTCCGGCGCATTGGCCTCGCGCGCCCGGATGCCATCATCCGCCAGGCTGATGATCCAGTCGCCTGTGGAAGATTGCCTTTGCCTGGGCGCGACCCGCGACCAGACGCCTCGCAGCTCATCGAGCCACCAGTCGAAAAAATCCAGAACCTGCGCGTTGAGTGTCGCCACGACCAGCCACCCGCCACCCCGGCTGATTCTCAGCCAGGATTTTCAGGCTGAGACTACTACAGATGCTGGTGTGATGCGGATATTCGCGAAGGCGAGGACGGGCGGTTGGCCACAGGTTTGTTGGTTAGAGGTGCTCAAGCGCAACGCTGCGGCAGGCAGGGACGACAAATGCGGGCAGGCGATTATTCTGCACACAACGACAGCAAGGCGAAAATAGAAAAAAGTGCACTGTCACGTAATTCTAGTAGTTCATAGGTGTGCTAAACCTCCTTCGCGCGCAAAGGGACGATCACATCCGGGTTACGGGATCGGCGCTCGGCCCAATGACCCCATATTATTTCGACCTTGATAGACTGGCCCCGAACCGTGGTTTCCGCCACGTCGCCGACGACCGGAGCCTCCTCGTCTACCAAAGTACCCCCGCCGGGGAGGTCTCGCTCCGTCAGTATCTCGCCGGTCTTTAAAAGAATTCTCTTGATTCGATATGGCATTTGGCAGTGCCTGCTTTGAGAATTACGGTGACAGTGCACCATTTTTGTTTGGTCGCCTGCCTCGCTTCCAGATTTCACGGTTTTTCCGGTCTGTTCGTCAACCTGGTCCAGAAATGCCTCGCTGCCCAGAGGCCGACCCGATGCCCTTGGCCGACGCGACGCTCAATCTGCGCGCAAGGTGTTCGGGCGAACCGCAAAAAAGTGCACTGTCACCGTAATTCCTTGGCGCGCCCGTTACCGCGCTGCGTCACGTGGTGCGGTAACCGGGAACGGCGATGCGGGCCATGCGGCTAGTCTACATACGGTGAGGGCGGGCGGACATGAAAAAGTGCACTGTCACCGTAATTCCAGTCAGGCCGGGGGTATGAAAATTTCGGATGGCAGCTTTACAAACATCTCTCTACCGACAACATTTTTTTAATATAGTTATGATCTAGCGACAGATCGCCGCTCTCGTAAACGCCCTTTATCACCTTTACTCCGTCGATTCCAACTGTAACCATCGCTAACGAGAAAGTGTTAAGTATAACTCCAACTCTATCTCTAAACATTTCTGCTCCATTTATTGTGACAAATGAGTAACATTCGTCATATGATATGCACCCATCTTCCTTCTGAAGCCAATCCGTTCCTGAAGATACTTTCCACCAGCTATTATGTTTTTCTATTGAAATAATATTAGATCCCGCTAGCGATCAAATCGCTCACTAGCCTTGCGATTAGATTTTCTGGAATGTACTTTTCTCCGATATGTATCCTTGGATTGCTGGCTATATGTCCGAGCGCGTCCGTTATTAAGTTCACGTTAGATTCTGAATACGATTTGGCCACCGGACGGCTCTACCTATGGATTTCCTGCATATGGCCTCGTGCTTATACCACCAACGACCCTCAATGGAATTACGGTGACGGTGCACCTTTTCTTTTCAGTGCCGGGCCGCTGCAGCGTTGCAACCTCGGTGGCGCCAGCTATGACGTTTCGGGGGCCGGCCGCCACATTACCCGCGGCGATCAGCGAATGTCGGGATCTTTGGATTATCCCGCATTGCACAATTCCCTCGCTTGGTGACAATGCAGGGCATGGTTCGAACCGCACTCGCCGTCCTGGTGATCGATGAAAACCGCATCCGCGCCGCGATCATCGAGGCGGGGTTGCGGGAGGCCGGCCATGAGCGGGTCACGGTCGTCCATGACGTGACCGGCATTGCGCGGCGCATCGCCGAGATCCAGCCCGACGTCATCGTCATCGATCTCGAAAATCCGAACCGCGACATGCTGGAAAACATGTTCCAGCTGTCGCGCGCAGTGAAGCGGCCGATCGCCATGTTCGTCGACCGCTCCGACCAGGCCTCGATCGAGGCGGCGGTCGATGCCGGCGTTTCGGCCTATGTCGTCGACGGCTTGCGGCAGGAGCGCGTCAAGCCGATCCTCGACATGGCGGTCAGCCGTTTCAACGCCTTTTCGCGCATGGCGCGCGAACTGGAGGAGGCGCGCAGCGAGCTCGAGAGCCGCAAGGTGATCGATCGCGCCAAGGGCATCCTGATGAAGTCGCGCGGCCTGAGCGAAGAGGCCGCCTACACGCTGCTGCGCAAGACGGCGATGAACCAGAACCGCAAGATCAGCGACATCGCCCAGAGCCTGGTGACCGCCGCCGGACTGCTGGGACCGGCGGAGGACGAATGAGCATGGGCGCCAGGCATCAGATCACCGCCGGCTTCATGCCGCTGTTCGACAGCGCCGTGCTGGTCGCGGCCGGCGAGCTTGGTTTCGCCGCACGCGAAGGCATCGACCTGACGCTGCACCGCGAGACGTCCTGGGCCAACATCCGCGACCGCATCGCCATCGGCCACTTCCATCTCGCGCATATGCTGGGACCGATGCCGCTCGCCTGCAATCTCGGGCTGACGCCGCTCGCCTCCGAGACCATCGTGCCGTTCTCTCTCGGTCTCGGCGGCAATTGCGTCACCATTTCCAACGCCGTCTGGGCCGGCATGGCAGCGCATGGCGCCGAGCCCGATCTCGATCCGGCGCGCGCCGGTGCCGCACTTGGCGCGCTCATCCGTGAGCGGGCGGTGGCCGGCCACGACCCGCTGCGCTTCGCCGTGGTGCATCCGCATTCCGGGCACAATTACGAACTGCGCTACTGGCTCGCCGCCTGCGGCATCGATCCCCAGCGCGAGATCGAGATCGTCATCGTGCCGCCGCCCTTCATGGCCGACGCGCTGGCCGCTGGGCGCATCGACGGCTACTGCGTCGGCGAGCCCTGGAACAGCGCCTCGGTTGCCGCCGGCACCGGCCACATCGTCACCGTCAAGGCACTGTTGTGGCGCAACAGCCCGGAGAAGGTGATCGGCGTGCGCAAGGCGTGGGCCGAGCAGAACCCCGAGGCGCTTGCGGCGCTGCTGCGCGCGCTGCACCACTCGGCGCGCTGGTGCCAGGATCCGGCCAACCACGGCGAACTGGCGGCGGTGATGGCACAGCCCGGCTTCCTCGGCCTGCCGCCGGCGGTCCAGATGCCGATCTTGACGGGACGCCTCGAGTTGGGCGGTGGCGCCGAGCGGACCATCGACGACTTCTTCCTGCCCTTCGACAAGGCGGCGAACTTTCCCTGGAAGAGCCATGCGCTGTGGTTCTACACGCAGATGGTGCGCTGGGGGCATGTCGAACACACGCCGGACAATCTCGCCATCGCCCGCGACTGCTACCGTCCCGACCTCTACCGTTCGGCGCTGAAGCCGCTTGGCGTCGCACTTCCCGGCGCCAATGCCAAGGTCGAGGGCGCACTGAAGGCCGCGACTCCGGTCGGTTCGGCGGGGGCAAGCCTGGTGCTCGGTCCCGACGGTTTCTTCGACGGCCAGATCTTCGATCCCGACGAGATCGACGCCTACATCGCGCATCAGAAATCGGCCCGCGCGGAAGCCTGATCATTTCCGCGCCATTCTTGTGCATTGCACAAAAATTGTGCGTGCATCTGCGCTAATGAACAATCTTTGGCTTGCTCGCCCGGCCGGCCGGCGCACTGACGATTGTGACATGTCGTTGATCTCATTGATGTTTGTCATCCACTACGAAACTGGCACGGTTCCTGCTTTGCAATAAGCAGACTCTTCTCGGGGTCACGGAACAGGCGTCCAATGGCGGGCGCAACAGGCAAAGCTGCCGCTCAGGTCAACACGCGATCCCGGATGGACGGACGCGCGCGGCCTGGCCGGCGGCTTTTTTGTTTTGACCGAACACGCAATCGACGGCGCTGATCCCAAGCAGTGCCCAACGGGAGACGACGATGACGAAACGGATCGGAACTGGAACGACACTCAAGGACATGACGCGCCGCGATTTCCTCGCCAGCAGCGCGCTGACGGCGGGGCTGTTCATGGCGGCCCGCAAGCTCTTCCCCTCTGGCGCCTATGCCGCCACGACCGCGCCGGAGGTCACCGGCGCCAAGCTCGGCTTCATCGCGTTGACCGATGCCGCACCGCTGATGATCGCCAAGGAGAAGGGCCTGTTCGCCAAATACGGCATGCCCGATGTCGAGGTGCTCAAGCAGGCTTCCTGGGGCGCGACGCGCGACAATCTGATGCTCGGGGGTGCTGCCAACGGCATCGACGGCGCGCATATCCTGACGCCGCTGCCCTACCTGATGCACACCGGCAAGGTGACGCAGAACAATCAACCGATGCCAATGGCGATTGTGGCGCGGCTCAACTACGACTGCCAGGGCATTTCGGTCGCCCAGGAATATGCCGGCACCGGCGTCGGCCTCGATGCCTCGAAGCTGAAGGACGCCTTCGCCGCCAAGAAGGCGGCCGGCAAGGACATCAAGGCCGCCATGACCTTCCCGGGCGGCACCCATGATTTGTGGCTGCGCTACTGGCTGGCCGCCGGCGGCATCGATCCCGACAAGGATGTCTCGACCATCGTCGTGCCGCCGCCGCAGATGGTGGCCAATATGAAGGTCGGCAACATGGACGTGTTCTGTGTCGGCGAGCCGTGGAACGAGCAACTCGTGCACCAGGGCGTCGGCTTCACCGCCGCCACGACCGGCGAATTGTGGAAGGGCCACCCCGAAAAGGCGCTCGGCCTGCGCGCCGAATTCATCGACAAATACCCGAACGCCACCAAGGCGATCCTGATGGCCGTCATGGAAGCCCAGCAATGGTGCGAGGCTCGCGAGAACAAGGACGAGATGGCCGCGATCATCGGCAAGCGGCAATGGATGAACGTGCCTGTCGCCGACATCATCGGCCGCCTCAAGGGCGACATCAACTACGGCAATGGCCGCGTCGCCACCGGCACCGATCTCTACATGAAGTTCTGGAAGGGCGGCGTGTCCTACCCGTTCAAGAGCCATGACTCGTGGTTCCTTGCCGAGAACATCCGCTGGGGCAAGTTCGCGCCGACCACCGACATCAAGGCGCTGGTCGGTCAGGTCAACCGCGAGGATCTTTGGCGCGAGGCGGCCAAGGACCTCGGGGTCGCGGCCGCCGATATCCCGGCGTCCTCGTCGCGCGGCATCGAGACCTTCTTCGACGGCAAGATCTTCGATCCGGCCAACCCGTCCGCCTATCTCGACAGCCTGAAAATCAAGGCCTCGGCATAGAAGACGGCAAGCGGCGCCCATGGCGCCGCTTGCCGCCTTCAATTCCGATCCAGGACCTGCCCCACGGAGTTTTTCCCAGACATGTCGATCCAGACAATCGAGGACACAAAGGTGAAAGCGTTCCCGGCCAAGCCAGCGGAGGTCATCGCCTTCACCGCCAAGGCGCGGCGCCGCTTCGATCCGATCGTGATCGCCGGCAAGCTGGCCAGTGCGCTGGTGCCGCCGGCCATCGTCATCGCCCTCATGCTGATCGTCTGGCAGATCGCCTGCTCGTCGCCGACCGCCAGCCTGCCGCCGCCGAGTCAGGTGTGGAACGAGGCCTACGACCTGATCGCGCATCCGTTCTTCAACAATGGCCCGCAGGATATCGGGCTGGCCTGGCGGGTGCTGATCTCGCTGCAGCGCGTCGCCATCGGCTTTGGCCTGGCGGCGATCGTCGGCGTCGCGCTCGGCGCGCTGGTTGGCCAGTCGATCTGGGCGATGCGCGGTCTCGACCCGGTGTTCCAGATCCTGCGCACCGTGCCGCCGCTGGCCTGGCTGCCGCTGTCGCTGGCGGCGTTCCGCGATTCCAGCCCGTCGGCGCTGTTCGTCATCTTCATCACCTCGATCTGGCCGATCATCATCAACACCGCCGTCGGCGTGCGCAACATCCCCGAGGATTACCGCAACGTCTCGCGTATCCTGCGGCTCAACCAGTTCGAATTCTTCGCCAAGATCATGGTGCCGGCGGCGGCGCCCTACATCTTCACCGGCTTGCGGATCGGCATCGGCCTGTCCTGGCTCGCCATCGTCGCCGCCGAAATGCTGACCGGCGGCGTTGGCATCGGCTTCTTCATCTGGGACGCGTGGAACTCGTCGCGGCTGCCCGATATCATCGTCGCGCTCGCCTATATCGGCGTCACCGGCTTCTGCCTCGACCGCCTGGTCGCGGCGGTCGGCGCCTTCGTCACCCGCGGCACAACGGCAAAGTGAGGAGAGGGCGATGACGGCCTATCTGAAACTCGATCATATCGACAAAACCTTTGCCCGCGGCAACCAGGTCAGCGAGGTGTTGAAAGACATAAGGCTGACCATCGACAAGGGCGAATTCGTCTCCATCATCGGTCATTCCGGCTGCGGCAAGTCGACCTTGCTCAATTTGATCGCCGGCCTGACCAAGGTTTCCGCCGGCGCCGTTCTGCTCGAGGACAAGGAGGTCGACAGCCCCGGACCCGAACGCGCCGTGGTGTTCCAGAACCACAGCCTTTTGCCGTGGCTGACCGTCTACGAGAACATCAACCTGGCGGTGTCGAAAGTCTTCGGCCGCAGCAAAAGCAAGACCGAGCGGCATGACTGGATCATGCGCAATCTCGACCTCGTGCAGATGGCGCATGCCAGGGACAAGCGCCCGGCGGAAATCTCGGGCGGCATGAAGCAGCGCGTCGGCATTGCCCGGGCGCTGGCCATGGAGCCTAAGATCCTGCTGCTCGACGAGCCGTTCGGCGCGCTCGACGCACTGACGCGCGCCCATCTGCAGGACGCGGTGATGGACATCCATTCCAGGCTCGGCTCGACGACGATCATGATCACCCACGATGTCGACGAGGCGGTGCTGCTCTCCGACCGCATCGTCATGATGACCAACGGTCCGGCGGCAACCATCGGCGAGGTGCTTGCGGTGCCACTCGCCCGCCCACGCCGGCGCGTCGAACTCTCCTCGGACCGCACCTTCCTGCGCTGCCGCGAGGCGGTGCTGAAGTTCCTCTACGAACGCCACCGCTTCGTCGAAGCCGCGGAGTAAGGCTGTGACCGAAAAACTCGTCATCACCGGCAATTGGCAATCTGCATCGGCAATGGGCAGTCTACCGCATTGCACAAATATTATGCTGCTGTGCAAGGCATTCTGACTAATCTTTGATCCGCTGCAGGGCTTGGTCGAAAGTCGCGCGGCTGCGGTTCACATTGATTTCATTCGATAATTCAGAGCGCTGTCGAATTGGCACGCTTCCTGCTTTTGAGAATGTAGGTCCGTAGGGCCAAGTGACACGGCGTCCAATGGCGGGCGCCACAGGCAAAGCTGCCGCTCAGGTCAATACGCGATCCCGGATGGACGGACGCGTGCGACCTGACCGGCAGCTTTTTTGTTTTGACCGAACACGCAATCGACGGCGCTGGTCCCAAGCGGCGCCCAACCGGGAGACGACGATGACGAAACGGATCGGAACTGGCGCGTCCCTCGCGGACTTCACGCGCCGCGATTTTCTGACCAGCAGCGCGCTGACGGCAGCGCTGTTCACCGCCGCGCTCCTCCTCTTTCCCGCAGGCGCCAAGACTGACGGCAAGGGTCCCGAAGTGATCGCGCAAAGGTCGGTTTCAACCATTTCGCCGATGCCGCGCCGCTGACGGTCGCGAACGAACAGACAAGGGCGGCGCCTCCCACGCCGCAATCCGGAGCCTGACAATGACTGCAAATCTTTCAGCCGCGCCGAGCCAGGACAATGCTTCCCGGCAGGCGCTCACGATGTCCACCATCGCCTTCACCGTCTGCTTCGCCGTGTGGACGATCTTTTCAATCATCGGCGTGCGCATAAAGCAGGAGCTGGGGCTGAACGAGACGGAGTTCGGCCTGCTCGTCGGCACGCCAATCCTTACCGGCTCGCTCGTGCGTATGGTGCTCGGCATCTGGACCGACCGGTACGGCGGACGGCTGGTCTACACGGCGACCATGCTTGCAGCGGCGGTCGCGACCTTTCTGCTCGCTTTTGCGCATACCTATGGGCAGATGCTGATCGCCGCGCTCGGCGTCGGGCTCGCCGGCGGCGCCTTCGCCGTTGGTGTCGCCTATGTCTCGCGCTTCTTCCCCGCCGGCAAGCAAGGAACGGCTCTCGGCATTTTCGGCGTCGGCAATGTCGGCGCCGCGGTCACCAAGTTCCTGGCACCGTTCGTTCTTCTCGCCTGGGGCTGGCAGTCGGTTGCGCAGATCTGGGCAGCCGCGCTCGTCGTCATGGCCGTCGTTTTCTGGTTCACGACCGGCGACGATCCGGTCATCCGTGAGCGCCGCGCGGGCAAGGTCGCACCGCCGAGAAGCTTCTGGCAGGAATTCGCGCCGCTCAAGAACCTGCAGGTCTGGCGCTTCGCCTTCTATTATTTCTTCGCCTTCGGTGCGTTCGTGGCGCTATCGCTGTGGTTGCCGCGCTATCTGATCGGTGTCTACGGCTTCGGGCTCGCGACCGCCGGCATGATCGGCGCAGCCTATTCGATCCCGGCAAGTGTCTTCCGTGCTTATGGCGGCGTGCTTTCCGATCGGATCGGCGCTCGCACAGTGCTCTATTGGACCTTCGCGGTGTCGGCCGTGGCCACGCTGATCCTGTCGCTGCCCCCCGCGGACTATGTCGTTCACGGCGCCAGCGGACCGATCGCCTTCCACTTCGCCATCGGGCCGGTTGCCTTCATCGCCGTCGCCAGCGTCCTCGGCTTCTTCATGAGCCTCGGCAAGGCTGCCGTCTACAAGCACATCCCGGCCTACTATCCGGGTAGCGTTGGCGCGGTCGGCGGCCTTGTCGGCATGATCGGCGGGCTCGGTGGCTTTGTGCTGCCGATCGCCTTCGGCGCGCTGAACGATCTCACGGGCCTGTGGTCGAGCTGCTTCATGCTGCTTTTCGTGATCGTCGTCGCCGGCTTTGCCTGGATGCACTTCAGCATCCGGCGGATGGAGCGCGTGGCGGCTGCCGAAGCTCCAGCCCTTTCCTACGCGGCTGAGTGAGACAGGAGCGGATCAGGACCATGACCGAAAAACTCGTCATCATCGGCAATGGCATGGCCCCCGGGCGCATGCTGGAGCATCTCCTGGAAAAGGCGCCCGGCCGCTACCAGGTCACCATCTTCAACGCCGAGCCCAGGGTGAACTACGACCGCATCATGCTGTCGCCGGTGTTGTCGGGTGAAAAGGCCTATGAGGAAATCATCATCCATGGTGACGGCTGGTACATCAAGCATGGCATCACCCTCTACAAGGGCCACAAGATCGTCGCCATCGACCGGGCGGCGAAGACCGTCACCTCCGATCATGGCGTGACCGAGCCTTACGACAAGCTGGTCATCGCCACCGGCTCGGTGCCGTTCATCATCCCGGTGCCCGGCCACAATCTGCCGGGCGTGCTGACCTATCGCGATCTGGACGATGTCCAGGCGATGATGCTGGCGGCCCAGTCGCGGGCCAAGGCGGTGGTCATCGGCGGTGGCCTGCTCGGGCTCGAGGCCGCAGCCGGTTTGAATTCGCAAGGCATGGACGTCACCGTTCTGCATGTCATGCCGACGCTGATGGAGCGCCAGCTCGATCCAGCCGCAGGTTATCTCCTGCAGCGCGCGGTGGAGCAGCGCGGCATCAAGGTCATCACCAAGGCCAACACGCAGGCGATCACCGGCAACGGCAAGGTCGAGCAAATTGAGCTCGCTGACGGCACAGTCATCCCGGCGACGCTGGTGGTGATGGCCGTCGGCATCAGGCCGAACGCGGCGCTGGCGAAGGAGGCCGGCATTGCCGTCAATCGCGGCATCGTCGTCGACGCCGGCATGCGCAGCAACGATCCCGATATCTACGCGCTCGGTGAGTGCGCCGAGGTCAATGGCCAGGTCTATGGGCTGGTCGCGCCGCTCTACGAAATGGCGCGCGTCGCCGCCAGCCAGCTTGCCGGCGACGGGGCTGCCGCCTTCGTGCATTCGGACACGCCGACCAAGCTCAAGGTCACCGGCATCGACCTGTTCTCGCTCGGCGACTTCGCAGAGGGCGAGGACCGCCAGGAGATCGTGCTGCGCGACGCGGCGGCCGGCGTCTACAAGCGGCTGGTGCTGAAGGACGACCGCATCATCGGCACCGTGCTCTACGGCGAGACGGCCGACGGCGCCTGGTTCAACGATCTCAAGAAGAAGCAGACCGACATATCGGAGATGCGCGACACGCTCATCTTCGGCCAGTCCTACCAGGGGGGTGCCCCGCTGGACCCTATGGCGGCCGTTGCAGCCTTGCCGGATGATGCGGAAATCTGCGGCTGCAACGGCGTATGCAAGGGCAAGATCACTGGCGTGATCACGGCCAAGGGGCTGACCTCGCTCGACGATGTGCGCGCTCACACCAAGGCCTCGGCCTCCTGCGGCTCCTGCACCGGGCTAGTCGAGAAGCTGATGGTGCTGACCATCGGCGACAAGTACAACCCGGCCGCCGTGCAGCCGATGTGCGGCTGCACAACGCTCGGCCATGACGAAGTGCGCCGCCTGATCATGGCCAAGCACCTGAAGACCATTCCGGCGGTCATGCAGGAACTGGAATGGACGACCTCCTGCGGCTGCGCCAAATGCCGGCCGGCGCTCAACTACTATCTCGTCTGCGACTGGCCGGACGACTATGCCGACGACTACCAGTCGCGCTTCATCAACGAGCGCGTCCACGCCAACATCCAGAAGGACGGCACCTATTCGGTGGTGCCGCGCATGTGGGGCGGCGTTACCAACGCCGCCGAACTGCGCGCCATCGCCGATGTCGTCGACAAGTTCGAGATCCCGATGGTCAAGGTCACCGGCGGTCAGCGCATCGACATGCTCGGTATCCGCAAGGAAGACCTGCCGGCGGTGTGGGCCGATCTCGGCCAGGCCGGCTTCGTCTCCGGCCATGCCTATGCCAAGGGCCTGCGCACCGTGAAGACCTGCGTCGGCTCGGACTGGTGCCGCTTCGGCACGCAGGATTCGACGGGCCTCGGCATCCGCATCGAAAAATTCATGTGGGGCTCGTGGACCCCGGCCAAGGTCAAGATGGCGGTGTCCGGTTGCCCGAGGAACTGCGCCGAGGCGACCTGCAAGGATGTCGGCGTCATCTGCGTCGACAGTGGCTACGAGATCCATTTCGCCGGGGCGGCCGGCCTCGACATCAAGGGCACCGAAGTGCTCGGCCTGGTCAGGACCGAGGACGAGGCACTGGAGCATATCGTGGCGTTGACGCAGATGTATCGCGAGCAGGGCCGCTATCTCGAGCGCATCTACAAATGGGCCAAGCGCATCGGGATCCCCGAGATCAAGCGCCAGATCATGGACGATGGCGAGAAGCGCAAGGCGTATTTCGACCGCTTCGTCTTCAGCCAGAAATTCGCTCAGGTCGACCCGTGGTCGGAACGCGTGTCCGGCAAGGACAAGCACGAGTTCCGGCCGATGGCCTCGGTCGGGTTTGCGCAGGCGGCGGAGTAGGCGCGTGTTCCCGAAAAGTGGAAACCGGTCTTCGGTCAAGAACACGCGCAAATAGGGATGGAACAGATGAACTGGGTATCGATAGGCTCGCTGTCAGACATCCCCCGCCGTGGCGCGCGCTGCGTCGACACGCCGGAAGGCAAGATCGCCATCTTCCGCACCGCCGACGACCAGGTCTATGCCATCGACGATCATTGCCCGCACAAGGGCGGGCCGCTCAGCCAGGGCATCGTGCACGGCACGGCGGTGACCTGCCCCTTGCACAGTTGGGTGATTTCGCTGGAGACTGGCAAGGCACTGGGCGCCGACGAGGGCGCGGTGCGTACCATTCCGGTGCGGGTCGAGGGCGAGCGTCTGTTCATTGCGCTTGAAGCGCTGGCCAGCCGCGCGGCCTGAACCATGGAGATTGACGAAGCGCGCGAGGTGAGGACCACCTGCCCCTATTGCGGGGTAGGCTGCGGCGTGCTGGCGAAGGTCGCCGCGGACGGGCAAGTGTCCGTCCGTGGCGACCCCGACCATCCGGCGAATTTCGGCCGGCTCTGCTCCAAGGGTTCGGCCCTGGCCGAGACCATCGATCTCGACGGCAGGCTGCTCTATCCCGAGATCCACGACCGCCGCGCCGGCTGGGACGAGGCGCTCGACCTCGTCGCCTCGACCTTCTCGCAAACCATCGCCGAGCACGGCCCCGATGCCGTCGCCTTCTACGTTTCCGGCCAGTTGCTGACCGAGGATTATTACGTCGCCAACAAGCTGATGAAAGGTTTTGTCGGCTCGGCCAACATCGACACCAATTCGCGCCTGTGCATGGCCTCGTCGGTCGCCGGCCACCGCCGTGCCTTCGGCTCCGACACCGTACCGGGAACGTACGAGGATCTGGAGCTTGCCGACCTGATCGTGCTGGTCGGCTCCAATCTCGCCTGGTGCCATCCCGTGCTCTACCAGCGCATCGTGGCGGCCCGGGAAAAGCGGCCGGAGATGAAGATCGTGCTGGTCGATCCTCGCCGCACCATGACCGCCGACATCGCCGACATGCATCTGGCGATCGCGCCCGATGGCGACGTCGCGCTGTTCACCGGGCTGCTCGCCTATCTCGGCCAGCACAACGCGCTGGACCGCGCCTATATCACGGCGCACACGACCGGTTTCGGGCAAGCGCTTTTCGCCGCATCGGCGCTCGACCTTGCCAGCGTCGCCGCTGCCACGGGCCTCACCGAGGACGAGCTTGGCCGTTTCTACAGCCTGTTCGCCGCGACCTCCAAGACCGTGACGGTCTACAGCCAGGGGGTGAACCAGTCGTCGTCGGGCACCGACAAGGTCAACGCCATCATCAACTGCCATCTCGCCACCGGCCGCGTCGGCAGGCCGGGGGCAGGGCCGTTTTCTGTGACCGGCCAGCCCAATGCCATGGGCGGCCGCGAGGTCGGCGGCATGGCCAACATGCTGGCCGCCCATATGGAGATCGAAAATCCAGAACATCGCAAGCGCGTGCAGCGCTTCTGGACTGCGCCGGCCATTGCCGAAAGGCCCGGCCTGAAGGCGGTCGAGATGTTCCAGGCGGTCGCCGACGGACGCATCAAGGCGCTGTGGATCATGGCCACCAATCCGGTCGATTCGATGCCGGATGCCGATGCCGTCGAAGCGGCGATCAAGGCCTGTCCGTTCGTCGTGGTGTCGGACGTGCTGGCCAGGACCGACACCGTCCGCCACGCCCATATCCGGCTGCCCGCCGCCGCCTGGGGCGAGAAGGACGGCACCGTCACCAATTCGGAGCGCCGCATCTCGCGCCAGCGCGCGTTCCTGGACCTGCCCGGCGAGGCCCGGCCCGACTGGCAGATCGTCGCCGAAGTCGGTAAGCGGATGGGTTTTGGCGAGGCATTTTCGCATGCGACGCCGTCGGAGGTGTTTGCCGAACACGCCGCCCTGTCGGGGTTCGAGAATGACGGCGCGCGGGATTTCGATATTGGTGCCTATGCGGGTGTCGATGCGGAGGGGTATGAGGAATTGGCCCCGTTCCAGTGGCCGGCGCCGGGCCCAGTTCAAGCTGGACGTCAGCCAGAGGAAGGCGGTCAGGCTGGACATAGGCCTTCCAGCATCCGTTTCTTCGCCGACGGCAATTTCTACACGCCCGACCGCAAGGCGCGCTTCATCACCATTCGCCCCACCGTCGAGACCCGTACCAGCCCGGACTATCCGCTGATCCTCAACACAGGCCGCATCCGCGATCACTGGCACACCATGACGCGGACCGGCAAAAGCCCGCGGCTGTCCCAGCACATTGCCGAGCCTTTCGTCGAAATCCACCCGGCGGATGCACAGCGCTTCGGTATCGGCGACGCCGACATCGTGCGCGTTTCCAGCCCGCGTGGCGACGTGCTGGTGCGCGCGCTGGTGACGGCACGCCAGCGCCAGGGCAGCCTGTTTGCGCCTATGCACTGGACCGATCAGTTCTCGGCAAAGGGCCGGCTCGACGCGCTGACCGCGCCGCTCATCGATCCGGTCTCCGGCCAGCCGGCGCTGAAACATGTCGCCGCCCGCATCGAGAAATTCGCCGCGAAAGCGTTTGGTTTCGCCGTGATGCGGCAGAGGCCGGCGCCTGATACCGCAAGCTACTGGGCCGTGGCCAAGTGCAGGGGTGGCTGGCGAGTCGAGCTTGCCTTTGGAGATGACGACATCGACTGGGCCGGCTTCGCCGGAGCCTTGTTCGGCACGCCGCCGGGGGCCGCCGAAATGCTCGCCTATCATGACCGCGATGCCGGCCAGCATCGCATCGCCGCTTTCGACGGCGATCACCTGTCCGGCGCCTTGTTCGTCGCGCCCGGTCCGGTCGCGGTGTCGCGCGGCTGGGCGGCGGAACAATTGACTGCCGATCATGCCAACCGGCGCGGCAGGCTGGCGATCGTGGCCGGACGGCCGGGCGGGGTCGACGTCGACCGCGGTGCCATCGTCTGCTCCTGTTTCGGCGTCGGCGCCAACCAGATCGCGCAAGCGGTGCGAGGCGGCTGCGCCAGCGTCGAGGCGATCGGCGCGGCCCTGCATGCCGGCACGAATTGCGGCTCTTGCCGTGCCGAAATCCGCGTCATCGTCGACGCACAAATTCTTCAAGCCGCCGAGTGATGAGCGCCAGCGCGTGCCGCGAAGGCGGCGCGCGAACCGCGCCTTGCGGGGATCGAGACGGTCCTGGCCAAATGGGACTGCGCGATGGCACCAGTTGGGCTATGCTGGTGCAAGCGTGCAGCCTCACCGGCGAGCATGAATTGTCTCCAGTCAGGGTCACCCGATGGCAAATCCCCCGCGCCGACCGACAAATCCGATGACGGCGGCGGAAGCCGCCTTCAAGCCAATCAAGAAGCCGGTCGCTGCGGTTCGCGAGCCCTCGGCCGCGCCAGGTGTCAGGGAGCTTGTTTCGATCAGGATCGATCGAGCCGTGCTGGACCATTTCCAGGCGGATGGGCCCGGCTGGCAGGACCGGATCAATGACGCATTGCGGCAGGCAATAGAAGGCAGGCCGGTCGTCACCCGGAACGACGATTAGAGCAATTCCAGGAAAAGTGTGAAACGGTTTTCCGTCCGGAATTGCGTCAAAACAAAGAGATAGAGCGGTTCTGCGTTTCCGTGAAACGATGAACCGATCTAGCTCACGCCGCCTCGAAGTGCAGGATGTAAAGCTTGCGCGTCGGTTCGTGGATCGTCCATTCGCCTTTCCAGCCTTTCGGCAGCACCAGCATTTCGCCAGGGCCGACGTCCTTGCTGCGGCCATCGGGACCATGCAGCGAGACCCGGCCCGATACGATGTGGCAGGTTTCGGAATTGTTGTCGCGCGATGCGGTGAACCGACCGGGCGTACACTCCCAGACGCCGACTTCCAGCGTGCCGTCCGGTGACGTCCACAGTGTCCTCGACGCTTCGAGCTGATCGCCGCTGATCGAGGTCGGCTTGGGCTCGGGCTCGCCGAGATCGATCGAGGCGAGATGGGCGAAGGTCTGGAAGTCGGTCATGGCAGTCTCCGGGCAGGCACTGAAAATGTTTTTCAATCCGATGTGTGGCGTCGCGGGGCTCAATGCCCCGTGATGCGGTCGGCGATGGCCGCCAGTTTCGACGTATGCCGGAGGCCGGCTTCCTCGCGCTCGTCGGCGACGCGGTAGAGCTGATACATCGAGTGGACGCCGAGCCAGCGCATCGGCTCGGGTTCCCATTTGCTGACCTGGCGGTTGACCCAGGGCAGGCGGGTCAGTTCGGTGTCGCGGCGCAGGATGAGGTCGCGCAGCGTCCGGCCGGAAAGGTTGGAGCTCGACACGCCGAGCCCGACATAGCCGCCGGCCCAGCCGATGCCGGTCTCAAGGTCGAGGCCGGCCGTCGTACACCAGTCGCGCGGCACGCCAAGCACGCCGCACCAGGCGTGGTCGATGCGAAGCCCTTTCGTCTGCGGCAGAAGGCGGGTGAGGATCGCGTGCAGGCTTTCGATCGTCGCTTGCTGCGTCTGGCCGCGCACGTCCGTCTGCGATCCGTAGCGATAGGGCACGCCGCGTCCGCCCATGGTGATGCGGCCTTCGCGGGTTCGCTGCGCGTAGCAATAGGCATGAGCGGCGTCGCCCAGGAGTTCGTGGCCCTGCCAGCCGATCTCGTCCCACAGCGATTGCGGCAGCGGCTCGGTGATGATCTGCGCGCTGTTGAGCGGCAGCCAGAGCCGCTCATTGCCTGGAATGCCCGCCGTGAACCCTTCCGTGGCGCGGATGATGACGGCCGCGCGCACCGTGCCGCGATCGGTCGTGACCTTGCCCTTCTCGATAGTCGTCACGGTCGTCTGTTCGTAGATCGGCACACCAAGCCGCTCGACGGCTTCGGACAGGCCGCGCACCAGCTTGGCCGGCTGCACACGCGCGGTGCCGTGGTGGATATAACCGCCAAGCACGTTCCGGATGTCGATGCGGGCCTTGGCCTCCGCCTGGCCGATCAGGCTGACGCGCTCCTGTGGCACGCCCCAGCCGATCGCGTCCGCATAGGCGGCCTTGATCCGCTCCAGCTGCGGCGGGTTGGTGGCAACCGTCAGATTGTCGACGCGGCGGATGTCGGCATCGATGCCTTCGGCCTCGGTCACTGCGATCACTTCGTCGACCGTGCCATGCATGGCGGTTTCCATGTCGATGACGGCGCCGCGCGTCGACGTCTGCAGATATTTCTCGCGCGACCAGCTGAAGCCGCCTGACAGCCAGCCGCCATTGCGGCCGGAAGCGCCGAAGCCGGCGAATTCCCTTTCGACGATGGCGATGTGGATCGAAGGATCGGCCTGCTTCAGATAGTAGGCCGTCCACAGGCCGGTGTAGCCGGCGCCAACGATGCAGACATCGGCTTCGAGGTCGCCCGGAAGCGGCGCGCGATAGGCTGGCAGGCCGCCAATGTCGGCATACCAGAACGAGACGTTGCCGTTGACTTTGGCGTCCATGTCTAAAAATCCTGCGGGGGGAGGGAGCGGTCAGGTCATCGTCATGTCGGCGCGGTCGTCGTCGGCAAGAAGTTTTGCATCGACGACCGACCAGCGCAGATCGACCGCGTCGCCGATCGAGAAGGGCGTGGCCTCCAGCGACGAGCGCACGATGGCCACCGAACCATCGCCGAGCGTCACCTGGTATTTCGAACCCGAGCCCAGATAGATCGCTTCGCTGACCTGACCGGTGAGGCTGTTCTGCCCGGCCTCTGGAGGCGTCTTCGTGCTGGCAAGCGAAAGCTTTTCCGGCCGCAGCAGGACCACCGGTTTCTGGCCGCCGGCGAGCTTGCCGCCGGCAACGATCTTCTGGCCGGCGATCGTCAGGCTGGTCTCGCCGCCCGACGTCTGGGCATCACCACGCAAACTGGTCGATTCGCCGATGAACTTCGCCACGAACAATGTCGCCGGCTCGTCGTAGAGCTGGCGTCCGGTTCCGACCTGTTCGATGCGCCCCCGGTTGAACACGGCGATGCGATCGGAGAGCACCAGCGCCTCTTCCTGATCATGCGTCACATAGACGAAGGTGGTGCCGAGTTCGCGGTGGATGCGCTTGATTTCGAGCTGCAGCCATTCGCGCAGTTTCTTGTCGAGCGCACCGAGCGGCTCGTCCATCAGCAGCAGCGGCGGATCGAAGACGATGGCGCGGGCCAGCGCCACGCGCTGCTGCTGGCCGCCGGAAAGCTCGGCCGGATAGCGATGCGCGAAGTCGGCCATCTTGACCATGTCGAGGGCGCGCGCGACGTGGCGGTCGCGCGCCTGCTTGTCCGTGCCGCGCAGGGTGAGCGGATAGGCGACGTTCTTGCCGACGGTCATGTGCGGAAACAGCGCGTAGTGCTGGAAGACGACGCCGATGTTGCGCTTGTGCGCCGGCAACGCGACGATGCTTTTGCCGCCGACGGCAAGGTCGCCGGAGGTCAGGTCGGTGAAGCCGGCGACGACGTTGAGCGTGGTGGTCTTGCCCGAGCCGCTAGGCCCCAGCAGCGTCATGAACTCTCCCGGCTGGATATGCAGGCTGACATCGT
Organism: Mesorhizobium newzealandense; assembly: GCF_042682145.1. Classification (NCBI taxonomy): domain Bacteria; kingdom Pseudomonadati; phylum Pseudomonadota; class Alphaproteobacteria; order Hyphomicrobiales; family Phyllobacteriaceae; genus Mesorhizobium; species Mesorhizobium newzealandense. The sequence goes on from NZ_JBHUGZ010000008.1 coordinate 108,201, forward strand.
CGAGCGCGGTGAAATTGCCGTAGCGCTTGGTTGCGCCCTTGATGTCGATGGCCGCGCCACGTTCTTTGCTGTTGGACGCAGCCATCTCAACTCCTCGTCGATTTCGAGCTGATGATCAGCCCGGCGCTGATCACCAGCGTCGTGGCAATGAAGATGATCGTTCCGACGGCAGTCACCGTCGGATCGGCGTCGCGGGTGATGCTGGTGAAGATCTGCACCGGCAAGGTCTTCAGATACGGGCTGGTGATGAACAGCGCGACGATGATTTCATCGAAGGAAGTGACGAAGGCAAACAGCAGCCCCGACAGGATGCCGGGTGCGATCAGCGGCAAGGTCACGGTGCGGAACGCGGTGAAGCGGTCGGCGCCAAGGCTTGCCGCCGCCGTCTCCAGCCGCACGTCGAAGACTTCGAGGCTTGCCGATACGGCGATGATGACGAAGGGGATGGCCAGCATCGTGTGCGCGATGACGAAGCCGGTGGTGGTGCCGACGAGATGGTAGTCGAGATAGACGGCATAGATGCCGATCGCCAGCACCACGCCGGGCACGATCATCGGCGTGATCAGGATGGCGCGCAGCAGGCCGGCGCCGGAATGTTTCATGCGGCTGAGGCCGAGTGCCGCCAGCGTGCCGAGGAGCGTCGCGGCGACGGCGACGAGACCCGCGACCTTGAGCGAATTGAAGAAGCTCGTCAGCCAATCGGGGTTGGTGAAGAAATTCTCGTACCATTGCCAGGAGAAGCCGGATGGCGGGAAGGCAAGCGACTTCTTCTCGTTGAACGACATCGGGATGATGACCAGCGTCGGCATCACCAGCCACACCGCGACCAGCAGGCAGAACAGGCCGAGCAGAATGCGGAACGGAGCCAGCCTCATGATCTCGACGCCTGCTTGTGGCGCTGGCGCATCAGCGGTGCGGCGAGCGCCAGCAGCACGAAGGTCGCGACCAGCAGCACGACACCCATGGCGCCGCCGCGGCCCCAGTTGAGCAGGCTGAGCACCTGGCTCTGCACCAGCGTCGACAGCATGGTGCTGCGGGGACCGCCGAGCAGGGCTGGGGTGATGTAGAAGCCGAGCGACAGGATGAAGACGATGATGGCGCCGGCGAAAACGCCGGGCAGCGAGAGCGGCAGATAGATCTGCAGGAAGGCAAGCGAAGGCCGCGCACCGAGGCTGCGCGCCGCCTGGACGAGGCGCAGGTCGATGCCGCGCATGACCGAATAGAGCGGCAGGATCATGAACGGCAGCAGCACCTGTGCCATGCCGATCACCACGCCGGTCTGCGTGCGGATCAGCTTTACCGAGTCAAACCCGGCGAGCCTGATGAGCGAATTGATGATGCCGGAATCCTGCAGCAGGATGACCCAGGCCAATGTGCGCACCACGCCGCTCACCCAGAACGGCACCAGCACGCACAGGATGAGGACGAGCCGCATGCGCGGCCCGACCGCCGTCATGAGATAGGCATAGGGATAGGCGGCGATGACGCAGACGATGGTGACCCAGGCGGCGATGGAAAAGGTGCGCCACAGTACCGTGACATTCACCGGCGTGGAAAAGAACCAGACGTAGTTCTGCAGGCCCCAGTCTGGATCCGAGAAACTGCGCAGGCTGACAGTCAGCAGCGGATAGCCCATCGCGGCGATCAGCAGGAGCAGGGCCGGCATCGCCAGCAGCGAAGGATAGGCGGCGAGCCGCAGGCGCCGTTGCGGCCCCTGCACGGCACCCGCCGGCCGGGGATTTTCACCCCCGGCCGCCAGCGTATGCGATGTCTGGCTCACGCCGTCACCCTGGCGTTCAGCCGGCTCAGTTGCCGGCCATCAGCGCCGTCCACTTGTCGGACGCTGTGGCGAAGTTGGCGACCCAGAACTTGATGTTCTGCTGGTAGCCCTGCTTGGCGTGTTCCGGCGTGTTGGTCAGGAAGGCGGCGACGGAAGCGTCCACCTTGGGCTGCGCCTCGGTGTTGATCGGCGAGTAGGACGTCTGCTCGGTCAGGATCTCCTGCGACTTCTTGCCGAGATAGGCGTTGATCAGCGCGTAGGACGCGTCGGTGTCCTTGGCCCCGACCGGGATGGTCAGCTGATCCATGACGACCAGCCAGTCCTTCCACACCGGCGTATAGGCAGCGCCGTTCTTGACCGCCGTCATGGCGCGGCCGGTCCACATGATGATCATGTCGGCTTCGCCGGATTCGGCGAGCTGCTGGGACTCGGCGCCGGTCTTCCAGAAGATCGTGTCCGGACCGATCGCCTTGATCTTGGCGATGCCCTTGTCGACGTCGGCCGGGGTCATGTTGTCGACCGAGCCGCCGTCAGCCAGGATGGCCTGTTCGATCAGGCCGCCGATCGGGCTGCCGCTGCCATCGATGGCGCGCGTACCGGGGAATTTCTTGGTGTCGAAGAAATCCTTCCAGTCCTTCGGCGGATTGTCCTTGTAGGTCGCGTTCTTGTACATCAGCACGGTGCCGTAGTTCATCGCCGGCACGCTGCATTCGCCGACCTGTCCGGCCGGGATGTGCGAAACGTCCAGCTTGGTCAGGTCAAGCTTCTGGAACAGTTTGCCGCAATGCACGAATGGCGGAAAATCGTCGGTGTCGACGACATCCCAGGTCACATTGCCGGACTCGACCTGCGCCTGAAGCTTGGCGATTTCGGTCGGCCCATCGTTCAGCAGCTTGACGCCGCTCTTGTCGACGAACTCCTTGAGGGCGGCGACCTGGCCGTCCTGGTAGATGCCGCCGTAGGAGACGAAGGTCAGTGTCTTGCCCTTCAGCGAACCGTCCACCACGGTGCCTGCCGGCGGCGCACTCTGCGCATGAGCCGCGGCGGCTGTAATCAAGGCCAGTGCGGCAGCACCGAGAAATCCGGCCACTATTGATCTGCTTCCCATTTTCTAACCCTCCGATGACTCGCTGTTTGATTTTGGCAACCCGGCTGCGAGTGGTTTCCGGGCTACATATTGGTCGAGATCGACGGCGCCGCTTGTCGGCGGTGCGATGATCCACAGCACTTCGGCGACCGTATTGCCGACATTGATGGTCCTGTGCGGTGTCGAGGTCGCATATTCGATGCTGTCGCCCTCTTCGAGGATGAAGCTCTCGTCGCCGAGCGTCAGTTGCACCCGGCCGCGCAGCACGAGGAACATTTCGTGCGCGTTGCCATGCGTGTAGGGCACGTCGCCGGTCGAGCCGCCGACGGCGAATTCACCGCAATAGACTTCCATCTCACGGATTGGCCGGCGCGACAGCAATGTCTTGCGGTAGCCTTCGCTGGTCGGCAGCGCCGGCCGCTCGGCGCGTGTCAGCACCGCGTGCGGCGACACTTCGCATTCGTCGAAAAGATCGGCGAGGCCGATGCCGAGCGCATTGGCGATCAGCATCAACGTGCTGGTGTTGGCTCCGGAAAGGCCGCGCTCGAGCTGGCTCAGGAAACTGGCGGTGGTGCCGATCATGTCGCCGAGCTGGCGCAGCGTCAGGCGCCGCGCGCTGCGATAGGCCTTGATGCGATTGCCCAACACCGTCGATCGGCGCGCTTCCGCGCTGGAACTGGCGCTGTCGTCTGGGATGTGATCCTCGGCAATTTTCATGGTGATCTCAGGGTTCACTTAACATGCTATTAAGTGAGACCGCATGGCAAGTGGATTCGCCTGGCCACCTGAAAATCACTGCTGATGTCTATGTGCCTGGCGGACGAGGGGTATCGTCGGCTTTGGTTTGGCGATCGAAAACCACTGCCAGCCCGTTCTTGACGGCAAGCGAGGCGACCATGTCGTCGAGTTCGCGATCGGAAATGGCGGGTTTGAGGACCTGCCGGATGGCCCGGTAGGCCTGCTCGGTCGACACATAGTCGTAGCGCTTTTTGCGCGCTTCCACATATTGCTCGATGAGCATGCCCAATCGGCGGGCGGCGATGTCTTCTGGTTGCTGCTGCAAGGGAGCCTCCTCAAGCTCGATCGTCCCCAGCTGTCCAACATGTAAAAACCGGTGCCGCGAAAGTTAAGCCCTTAAGCCAAAAAATCGGCTGTCGTCGTCGACGAACCTGGTCATGTCGCCTTGCCGACCGCCGCGTCCAGCTCCAGCTCGCCTTCCGAAATGTCGTCGAACGAGGCATAGTTCATGTTGTAGAGGCGGGCGTAGAGGCCTTTTCTTGCCATCAACTGTTCGTGGTTGCCGCTTTCGACGATCTCGCCGTTCTGCAGGACGATGATGCGGTCGGCGCCGCGGATGGTGGCCAGCCGGTGGGCGATGACCAGCCCGGTGCGGCCTTCCAGCAGTGTTATCAGCGCCTTCTGGATCAGCATCTCGGTGTAGGAATCGATGCTGGCGGTGGCCTCGTCGAGCACCAGGATCTTGGCGTCGGCCACCAGCGCCCGCGCGAAGCTGATCAGCTGGCGCTGGCCGAGCGAGAGATTGCCGCCGCGCTGTTCGAGCTCGGTATCGTAGCCTTCAGGCAGGTTCTCGATGAAGTCGTGCGCGCCGACGGCCTGTGCGGCGCGGACCACCTCCTCGCGGCTGGCGCCGGTCTTGTGGTAGCGGATGTTCTCCAGCACCGAGCCGGAGAACAGGAACGGCTCCTGCAGGACCATGGCCACCTGATCGCCGAGCGAATCCTGGGTCAGGTCACGCACATCATGGCCGCCGACCAGAACCTGGCCTGACCAGACATCGTAAAAGCGGTGCACCAGCGCCATCGAGCTCGATTTGCCCGATCCGGTCGGGCCGACCAGTGCGACGGTCTCGCCCGGATTGACGCGGAAGGAGATGTCCTTCAGCACCGGCTGGTTCTGCCGGTAGCCGAAGGTGACGTTCCTGAACTCGACCGAGCCGTCCATGTCGCGCGACAGGGCGACTGCACCGTCCTTGTCGCTGACGTCCACCGGCACGTCGAGCACTTCGGAGATGCGCTGACCCGAGGCCATGGCGCGCTGCATGACGCTGTACTGCATGGTGAGCGAGCGGATCGGGTCGAAGAAGCGCTGGATGTAGAACAGGAACGCCACCATGACGCCGACATCGAGGCTGTGCGAGAGCACCATCGAACCGCCGACGACGATCACCGTCGCCATGGCGATGCCGGTCAGCGTGTCGACGATCGGCACCATCACCTGCGCGTACTTCGCCGACGTCAAATGGGCATTGAGATTGGCCAGCACCTTCTCGTCATAAAGGTCGAAATTGACGTGCTGGCGCTCGAGGCTCTGCACCGTGCGCACGCCATGGATGCCTTCGGCAAGCGCACCGTTGGCGATCGAGTTGGTCTCGTGCGCTGCCATGAAGGCGACCTTGGCGCGCGGCAGCCAGAACAGGCGTACGATGAACAGCACCGGCATGGTCGACAGCGTCAGCAGACCGAGCCGGAAATCGAGCCAGAGCAGCACGCTGACGATGCCGAACAACAGCACGATGTCGCCCACCGACATCACCGACGTCTCGAGGAATTCCTGCATCGAATTGACGTCGCCCTGCAGGCGCGACATCAGCCGGCCGACCTCGGTCTTGTCCATGAAGCTCAGCGAGACCCGCTGCAGATGGCTGAACATGGCGCGGCGCAGGTCCGACAGCACGTTCTCGGCGACCTTGCCGACGACGCTTTCCTGCACATGGCTGGCGGCATAGTTGACGAGGATGATCAACGTGAAAGCGCCGATTGCAGAGATCATCACCGAGTGGTCGAGCCTGCCAGCCGCCATGCCGTGGTCGATGGCGTAGCGGATGACCAGCGGGATCGCCAGCTGCGTCAGCGTGAACACCAGCACGGCGGCGACCGAGATGAAAATCCGGCCCTGATACGGCTTCACGAAGCTCCAGATGCGTCGCACGATGCGCGGGTCGTAGGCTTTGCCGAAAACCTCTTCCTCGTCGCGGTGCGAGCCGACGACAGCCTTTGTCGGCCGTCCGCTGGTGTCTTCCTTCTCGTCGTCGCTTTGTGTCGACATAACGCGGCTCTATCTCTTTGGTTTTGACGCAATTCCGGACGGAAAACCGGTTTCCACTTTTCCTGGAATTGCTGCCGCGACGGGCCGCTCATCGTCCGGCCGCAGCTGCAGGTCGTAGAGCGCGCGATAGCGGCCACCGAGCGCCAGCAGCTCCTCATGCGTGCCGCGCTCGACGATCAGGCCGTTCTCCACGAACAGGATCTGGTCGGCATGCATCAGCGAGCTCAGCCTGTGCGAGATGATCAGCGTCACGCGGTCCTTGGCGAAGCGCTTCATCGCCGCCCGGATCCGCTGCTCGGTGCCGGCGTCGATGGCTGCGGTCGAATCGTCGAAGACCAGCACCGATGGCCGCAGCATCAGGCTGCGCGCGATGGTCAGGCGCTGCCGCTGGCCGCCGGAAAGTGACGCGCCGCGCTCGCCAACGACCGTGGTGTAGCCGGCGGGAAGCCCGATGATGTAGTTGTGCAGCTGGGCGAATTCGGCTGCCTGCCCGATGCGGGTCTCGCGCGCCCAGGGATTGCCGTAGGCGATGTTGTTCTCGATCGAGGTGGTGAACAGGAACGCGTCCTGCTGCACGACGCCGACGGCCTTGCGCAGCGATTGCAGCGTGACCTTGCTGATGTCCTGTCCGTCGATGGTGATGGTGCCTGACGTGACGTCGTAGAAGCGCGGGATCAGATGCGCGATGGTCGACTTGCCGCTGCCCGGCGGGCCGACAATGCCGATGGTTTCGCCGGACCTCGCCTCGAAAGAGATGCCCGACAGCGTCGGCCGGCCGCCCGCGCCCGCATAGCGGAAGCCGACATTGTCGAAGCGCAGCACGCCATCGGTGACGACGAGGTCCCTGGCGCCGGGCGCGTCCTCGATGTCGAGTTCGGCGTCGAGCAGTTCGAACAGTCGCGTGCCGCAGGTCGAGGCGCGCGCGAACGAGTTGACCATCAGGCCGAGCTGGCGCACCGGCATCTGCAGGATGGTCATGAAGGTGAGGAACTGGGCCAGCGTGCCGACGCTGATCTGACCCGCAATCACCTTCTGGCCGCCGAACCACAGCACCAGGCCCATGGCGGCCAGGAACGAGAAGTTCATGGCGCTGGTGTTGCCGACGCGGATGTCGACGCGCTGGTTGGCGAGGTCGAGCGCGTCCTGCTTGGCACGGTCGAATTTTTCCAGCTCGTGCCGCTGCGCCGCAAAGGCGCGCACGACACGGATGCCGCCGAGATTTTCATCCATCACCCGGCTCAGCACCGACAATCGCTGCTGCAAAGTCAGCCAGGTGCTGCGCAGCGCCAGCTGGGTGACCGAGGAGCGCCAGGCGACGAACGGCACGAAACTCAGGCTCAACAGCCCGAGCACCAGATCGGTGCTGATCAGGAGATAGGCGCCGACGCCGATCAGCACGCCGAGCAGGACGACGCGCAGGATGCCGGTGGAAAAGAACATGCGCACGCCGTCGAGATCGAGCAGGCCGAGCGTGATCAGATCGCCGGTGTGGACCCGGTCGTGGAAGGAGAAGCTCAGGCGCTGGATCTTCTCGTAGAAGGCCAGGCGCAGTTCATAGCCGGTCCGGTGGCCGACGGCCTCGCCAAAATAGTTCTGCGCCATGGTGAACAGGCCGCGCAGGATGCTGACGACGAGCAGTGTGAGCGCCGTGTTCCACAGCGCGTGCTCTGCCGCGGCACCGGCTCCCGCGGCCATGACGCCCTGCGCCTGGTCGATGGCGCGTCCCAGCAGGCGGGGAATGAAAAGCTGCAGCGTCGCGGCGATGAAGGTCGAGACCAGGGTGATCGCGACCTGCCAGGGATGGCGCAGCGTCATGCGCACGATACGGAGCAAGGTGCTGAGGCCCTTGCCCCAGGAGGCTTCCGCCACATGGGCAAACGATTTGCCGCGCTTCTCCGCGCCGCTGGTTGCTTGCGTATGCAAGGGAAATATCCAGACCAATCCGGAGCTTAGCCCGGATGAATGAAGCAGACTCAGTTCAGATGACGCGATGTTACGCGGGTCCGGCTTGGCCATTCAAGAGCCAATGACGGCAGCGCACTGTGCCTGAGAGGAAACGCGCCGTTGCGGTGTTCGACGCCGATGGTCCGTTTACGGACCTTGCCGCCAGCAGGCGATCCGGTGGCCGGCCGCGACCTGCCTGGCGGGCGGTTCGGCCTTTCTGCAGTCGGGCAGGACCAGGGGGCAGCGGTCGGCGAAGGAGCATCCCTTGTTCGGGATGTCGGTGGCCTCGATCTCGACCGGAGCGGACAGTTTCGGCGCGGCCTCATCGGAGGACGCCGCCAGGAGCAGTTGCGTATAGGGGTGATTGGGGCCCTGGAAGATCTGGTCGGATGAACCGGTTTCGACCAGACGGCCGCGATAGAGCACGCCGATCCTGTCGGCCATATAGCGCACGACCCTGAGGTCGTGGCTGATGAACAGATAGGTCGTGTCCTTGTCGCGCTGCAGGTCGTTGAGCAGGTTGAGGACGGTCGCCTGGACGGAGACGTCGAGCGCCGAGGTGGGTTCGTCGAGCACGACGACTTTCGGCACGCCGGCGAAGGCCCGTGCGATGGCCGCCCGCTGCCGCTGGCCGCCGGACAGCGATCGCGACTTCTGCTCGGCCGTCGTGCCGGCGAGGCGGACCGACTGCAAAAGGTCGCTGACGCGGGCTCTCACCTCGCTGCGGCGCAGGCCGGCGAGCCGCCGCAGCGGACGGCCGAGGATCCTGCCGATGCGCTGGCGCGGGTTGAGGGTGCGGTCGGGCGACTGGAAAACCATCTGCACGTCGCGCCGTTCGGCAAGGTTTCTCTTCTCGACGCGCGGCGCGACCGTCCTGCCGAACAGCTCGACCGATCCGGCGTCTGGTGTCTGCAGGCCGGTGACGATCCTCGCCAAGGTCGACTTGCCGGAACCGGATTCGCCGATCAGCCCGAAGGTTTCGCCCTGGCCTATGTCGAGATCGATATCGCTGAGCACTGGCTGGCTGCCGAAGGCATGGCTGATGCCCTTGCAGGCGATCGCGATCCGGCGCTCTTTCCGCGCGCCGGCGTCTTCGTCATTGGCTGCCGCTGCCAGACCGGGTCCGTCCGTCTCCGCCAGTCTGCCGTCCCGCTTGGTGTAGTTGAGGGCCGGGATCGAGGCGATGAGCGCCTTTGTGTAGGCATGAGTTGGGTTGTCGAAGACCTCGCCGGCAGCGCCGCTTTCGACCACCGTTCCCGACTGCATCACCGCCACCCGATCGCAGGACCGGCGGATCATGTTGATGTCGTGGCTGATCAACAGCACGCTGGTTTTGTGATCCTTGCGCAGGTCGGAGAGGATGGCGATGATCTCGGACTGGACGCTGGCATCGAGCGCCGTCGTCGGCTCATCCAGCACCAGCAGCGACGGGTCGAGCGCAATGGCAATGGCGATGTTGGCGCGCTGCTGCATGCCGCCGGACAATTCGTGCGGATAGAGCCCCAGTACCCGCTCGGGATGACTCACCCGGACCCGCCCGAGCAGTTCGGCGGCGCGCGCACGGGCCTCGTCGTGGCGAACCGGGCGATGCCGCATGATCGTCTCGGTGATCTGCCGGCCGATCGTCATGCTTGGGTTGAGGGCAGCACCCGGGTGCTGATAGACGGCCGCGATATGATTGCCCCGCAGCTGGCGCAGCTGCTCGGCGGAAAGATCGCGGATTTCGCGGCCCTGGAGTTCCAGCGCTGACGCCGCGATGCGGGCGTTCTTCGGCAGATAGCGCAATATGGCGAGCGCGACCGAGCTTTTGCCCGATCCGGACTCGCCGACCAGGCCAAGCGCTTCGCCTTCGCCTATGTGCAGCGACACGCCGCTGACGGCGGGATGCGATCCGTTGCGCCCGTCATAGGCGACGGACAGCTGATCGACGTTCAAAACCGAGGAGGACATTGGCAGCTTGAAACCACTTTCTTCGAGCGCCGCCATCGGGGGCAATCGCTTCCGCTTTCGCAATACATAATCTCTATAAAATTACTCGAATTAAGCTGGAACGCAATCTACCTTTCATCGCCCAGGAGAGATTGTCGCCGCCTGTCGATGCAGCGCGACGGTCCCCGGAGCAGATTTGGAAGGAGGCCGGCATGGCTCGAGATCACATGATCCTCAGCGCTTTTTTCTTCAACCCGCAGGGCGATCACCGGATGTCGTGGCGCCATCCTCGGGCGCCGGGCCGGGAGGTGCTGGACTTCGAGTTCTACCGCGATCTCGTGCAGGCGGCCGAGCGCGCCAGGATCGACACGATCTTCGTCGCCGACCACGTGTCGATCTGGGATTCGGTCAAGAGCGGCGTCGCTCACTACGCCAATGCCCGCCTCGAACCGCTGACGCTGCTGTCGGCGCTGGCCGGCGTCACCAAGCATATCGGTCTGATCACCACCGCGTCGAGCTCCTACAGCGAGCCCTACAATGTGGCGCGCATGTTCGCCTCACTCGACCATATCAGCAAGGGCAGGGCGTCGTGGAACGTCGTCACCTCGGCCATGGACGAGGAGGCGCGCAATTTCGGCCGTGACGGCAATATCGAACATGCGTTCCGCTACGAGCGCGCGGCCGAATTCCTCGATATCGTCAAGGCGCTGTGGGACAGCTGGGAAGACGAGGCGCTGCTGATCGACAAGGCGTCGGGCTATTACGCCGACCCCGATAAGGTCCATCCCATCGATCACAAGGGAAAGCACTTCAAGGTGCGCGGGCCGCTCAATGTCTCGCGGCCGCCGCAGGGCCATCCGCTGATCGTCCAGGCCGGCTCGTCCGAGGACGGCAAGAACTTCGCCACGGCCCAGGCCGATGCGCACTTCGCCATCTACAGCACCAAGGAAGACGGCATCAAGTATCGTCAGGATATCAACGAGCGCCTTGCCCGCCACGGCAGGCGGCCGGAGAGCTTCAAGATCCTGCCCGGCATCCTGCCGATCGTCGCTGCCTCCGAGGCGGAAGGCCGGGAAAAGCAGGAGTATCTGCAGACCTTGCTTCCCGACCAGGTCGGCATCGACCTCCTGTCCAGCTGGAGCGGCATCGATCTCTCCGTCTATCCGCCGGACGGGCCGCTGCCGCCGCTGCCGGACGAAAGCACCTTCAATGGCGGGCGCACGTCGCTCAACCGGGTCAAGCAGTGGTCGAAGCAGAATCTCAGCCTGCGCGAGATTGCCCGCAAGCTCGCCAACAGCGGCTCGGTGCCGACCGTCGCCGGCACGCCGAAACAGATCGCCGACCAGTTGCAGGACTGGTTCGTCTCGGGTGCTGCCGACGGCTTCAACCTGATGTTCCCGCTACTGCCCGAGGACTGGGTGAATTTCGCCGAACAGGTGGTGCCGGAGCTGCAGCGCCGCGGCGTGTTCCCGACCGAATACGCACCGGGAACGCTGCGCGACCGCTTCGGCCTGGCGCGGCCCGCCAACCGCTTCGCCGAGCAGCGCGACGATGCGCGCGCTGTGTCCTGACCCCGGAGAACGATGATGACCGCCGCACCAAGACTGCAGCCGCGCGAAGCGACCGCTCCTCAGCTCATCAATGTCCTGCACAGCCCCAAGCGTGTGCGGGTCAAGTTCGGCGGCCGCACCATCGCCGACAGCCGCAATGTGCTGGTGCTGCGCTCCAATCATTTCCTGCCGATCTACTTCTTCCCGGTGGCGTCGGTCGACGCCTCGGTGCTGAAACCGTCACTGCATCGCGAGCCGCACGCGGTCGGTGGTGAAACCGCCTATTGGGATATCGATACCGGCGACAGGCGGAGCGCCAACGCGGCCTGGTCGTTCGTGTCGCCGCCGGGTGAAAACCTGTCGCCGCTGGCCGGGCGCATCGCCTTCAGCTGGAAGCTTGTCGACCAGTGGTTCGAGGAGGACGAGGAGGTCTTCGTCCATGCCCGCGATCCCTATGCGCGCATCGATGTGCTGCAAAGCTCGAGCCATGTGCAGGTCTGGTTCGACGGCGAACCGATCGCCGACAGCCACCGTCCGGTGCTGCTGTTCGAGACGCATCTTCCGACGCGCTTCTACTTGCATCCGGATGACATCAATCTGGAGCGGCTGACGGCGTCTGCCACAACGACGCGATGTCCCTACAAGGGCATCGCTTCTTACTGGTCCGGCCTGTTGAGCGACGGCTCGGTGCGCCCGGACATCGCCTGGAGCTACCGCGACCCGATCGCCGAGATGCCCAAGATCAAGGGCCTCGTCGCCTTCTATCCGCAGGCCGTGGACCGCATCCATCTCGACGGCGAACCCGTCGCCTAGAGCATTCTTTCAATCTTCATTTCAGACAGGGGTTTCAACATGACTGGACGCAACGACATCGACGCACTTCGCAATCTGTCGGGGGACATCTGGAATGTCGCCGTCGACGAATATCAGGGCGGCTTTCTCAAGCGCCGCGATCTCCTGAAATATGCTGCACTGCTCGGCCTCACCGGCTTTGCCGCCTCGCAGGGGCTTGGAGGCGCGCGCGCCGCGGCCGCTGGCGGCGGCGGCACGGTCCGCGTCGGCCTCGGTCAGCCGACCAAGGCGATCGATCCCGTCTCGGTCACCGATCCGGCCAGCATCGGTGTGATCAGCCAGGTCGGCGAATATCTGATCCTCGACGATCCGAAGGACGGGCTGCAGCCGAAGCTCGCTCTGTCCTGGGAGGCCGACGAGACGGCCAGCCGCTGGACCTTCAAATTGCGGCAAGGGGTGAAATTCCACGATGGCCGCGCGGTTACCGCCAAGGACGTGGTGGCGAGCTTCGAGCGGCTTGTCGATCCGGCCAGCGGCTCGTCGGCACTGTCGGCCTACAAGGGCATCCTGTCCAAGGGTGGCGCCAAGCTGGTCGACGATGAAACGGTCGCCTTCGACCTCGACGGTCCGAACAGCAACTTCCCCTTCTATGTCTCCTCCGACGTCTACAATGCCGTCATCCTGCCGGCCGACTATGCCGGCGATTTCGAGAAGACTTTCAACGGCACCGGCCCGTTCAAGCTCGAATCCTTCCGTCCCAAGCAAGGCGCCAGCTTCGTGCGAAACACCGAGTATTGGGGCGACAAGGCGCTGCCTGACCGCGTCGAGATCAAGTTCTTTGACGACGAGCAGGCCCAGGTGCTGGCGCTGCAGGCCGGCCAGCTCGATGTCATCCCGAGCACGACGCGGCTTGAACTGGCGATCGAGGGCAATCCCAACTTCAAGCTGCTCAGCGTGCAGGCGAGCTCGCATGACGAGGTGCATCTGCGCACCGACCAGGCGCCGTTCACCGACAAGCGCATCCGCCGCGCGCTGGCGCTCACCCTTGACCGCGAGGCGATTGTAAAAGGGCTGCTGAAGGGCCGTGCCATCGCCGGCAACGACACCCCGTTCGCGCCGATCTTCCCCTCGGCCGATCCGTCGGTGCCGCAGCGCAAGCAGGACATCGCCGAGGCCAAGCGGCTGCTCGGCGAGGCGGGCGTGCCGAACGGCTTCGAGGTGACGCTGACCACCGAGCGTGCCTATGACATTCCCGACTATGCCGTGCTGATCCAGAACTTCGCCAAGAAGGCCGGCATCGACGTCAAGCTCAACGTTCTGCCGCAGGACGCCTATTACGGCTCGGCGACCTTCGGCAGCTCGCCCTGGCTGGATTCGGTTCTCGGTATCACCGATTTCGGCCACCGCGGCACACCCGACATCTTCCTCAACGCCACGCTGAAGAGTTCGGGAGCCTGGAACGCAGCCCATTTCAACAACCCGTCCTATGATGCCCTGCTGCTCGACTATTCCAAGGCGCGTGACCTCCAGGCGCAGCGTCTTGCCGCCGGCAAGATCCAAAACCTTTTGCTCGACGAGACGCCAGTGATCATCAGCTACTTCTCGCAGTACAGCCGCATCACCGGCAACAAGGTCGAGGGCGTGCGCTTCACCGCGATTTCGCATCTGCTGCTCGACCGCGTTACCTTCGTCCAGGCATGATGCCGGAATACCGAAACAGACCCCTGTCCCGATCGCATCGGGATGGGGCAGGGTCCAGGCGAGGCGGCAAGATGCGATGGTGACCGGCCGCACTCTGTCGGCGCGCGTGGGCACACTTGTGCTGACGTTGTGGCTGGTCAGTATCCTGGTCTTCTTTGCCGGGCAGGTTCTGCCCGGCGATGTCGGCCGCGTCATGCTCGGGCCCTTTGCCGACGCGCAGGCGGTGGCGGAACTGAACAAGCGGCTGGGCGCCGACCAGCCGGTTCTCGTCCAGTACTGGCGCTGGTTCAGCAACGCGCTCACGGGTGATTTCGGTACCTCGCTGTCGATGCGCGCGCCGGTGGCGCTCTTGGTGCTGGAAAGCCTCAAGCGCTCCGCGGCGCTTGCCGGGATCATCCTGGTTTTCCTCGTTCCGCTGGGGGTCGGCGCCGGCGTCATCGCCGGTCTCAATGCCGGCCGTTTGATCGACCGGCTGATCGTGATGGCGGGTGTGTCCTTCGGCATCGTTCCGGACTTCGTGTCCGGCCTGATGCTGCTCATCGTTTTTGGACTGTGGCTGAACTGGTTCCCGATCTCAGGCGTCGCGCCCGATGGCGCGGGCTTCTGGACGAATGGCTATTATCTGATCCTGCCGGCGCTGCCGCTGGTGCTGAACCTTGCCGGGTATATCGCCCGGATGACGCGGGCGGGCGTGATCGAGGCGATGGCCGCCGACTACACACGCACCGCCGTCCTGAAAGGGCTCGAGCGGCGCGAGATCATTTTTCGGCACTTGCTGCGCAATGCGCTGACGCCGACCGTCGCGGTGCTTGCGACCCAGACCGGATACATGCTTGGCGGGCTGGTGGTGATCGAAGCGCTGTTCGGCATCCAGGGCCTTGGCAATCTGGTGCTGAACGCAGCCAAGGCACGCGATTTCCCGATGCTTGAGGCCGGCGTCCTGATGATGGCGGCGATATTCGTCCTTTCGGCGGCGGCAGGCGACCTCGTGCTGGCCCTGCTCGATCCGCGGCAACGCCGCCGGGCATCGTCATGACGGATCTGGCGGAGTTTCCCGCCCCGCGACGCGCCGCGGTCGGCCTACCGGCAGTGCGCAGGATCGGCAGTGGTTTTGCCCGACTGCCCCCGTCGGTCGTGGTCGGTTCGCTGGTGCTGCTGTTCTGGGTCGCCTGCGCGCTGTTCGGCAATCTCTTCGTTCCCTACGATCCCTATGCCGAGGATTTTCTGGCGATGCTGACGCCGCCCGATGCGCTGCACTGGTTCGGCACCGACCAGCTCGGCCGCGACGTGCTGTCCCGCATCGTCGTCGGGTCGCGCGACATCCTGCTGGTTGCGCCGCTCGCCACGCTTGCCGGCGTTGCCACCGGCAGCATCATCGGCCTGGTGCTCGGCTATTTCGACGGCCTCGTCGATGCCATCGGGGCGCGGCTGCTCGACACGCTGATGGCGTTCCCGTTCATCGTCCTCGTCACCATGACGCTTGTGGCGATCGGGCCATCGAACCTGACCGTCATTCTGGTGATCGCCATCGCCTACGCGCCGCTGGTGGCGCGGACCGTCCGCGCCGCTGTGCGCGAGCAGAAAGAGCGCGACTATGTCAGCGCCGCCCGGCTTGGCGGGGAGGGTGCGCTCGCCATCATGTTCCTGGAGATACTGCCCAACATCAGGGAGATGATCCTGATCGAGCTCGTCACCCGGCTGGGATACGCGTTCTTTTCGATCGCCACGCTGAGCTTTCTCGGGCTTGGCATCCAGCCGCCTTCCGCCGACTGGGGGCTGGCCGTCGCCGACGGCTACGGCTTCCTGACCGGCGGCAAATGGTGGGTCGTCGTCTTCAATTCCGCGGCAATCGTTTCCCTGGTGATGGCGACCAACCTCATCGCACAAGGCATAGGTGCCTTCGAAAATAGCGATGTGTAGGTCCTGATCTTTTTCCGCCATCACGGGGCGATGGCGGAGCGGAAAGTCATACTGTCAGAACCGTCGAGACCCTTGCGAAGCCGGGTGCGCTGAGCGCCCAGGATAGGGCTCGATGCGATCCCCGGCATTGCGATCGCGATCCTTCCGTCGACAAAATCCTTCCATCTTCGCGGCCAGCCCGATGGCGGGGCGGCACGCTTTATGGGGGACGGCCAAACAGGGCCGTTGACGCTGGCCCCCTTTACCCCCTAGGATTAAATCAAATTGATTTACGTTACCCGCCCGAAGAGGCGGAAATGCCGATCAACAATGGGAGATGAAGTATGACTGCCAGGCTGCCAGACCCGCATATGCGTTATCCGCAAGACCCGTCGACGGCCATTTCACGCCGGCGGCTGTTCATTGGCACGGCGTTCGTCGCCGCGACCATCGCCACGACCTTCTCCTTCGGTGCACGGCCTGCGTCCGCCGAATCGGTGCTCGCCATGCACATCGAGGAGCAGACGAGCTGGGTGCAGAACTTCAACCCGTTCGACCTTGGCGGGCGCCGCCAGAGCACGATGGATTTCGTCTACGAGCCGCTGGTCATCTTCAACGACTATGACAGCGGCAAGCCGATCTTCAGGCTGGCGACGGGCTACAAATTCTCCGACGATCTGAAGTCGATCACCTACACGCTGCGCGACGGCGTCAAATGGTCGGACGGTCAGCCGCTGACTTCGGCCGACATGAAATTCACGCTCGAGCTGATGCTGAAGAACCCTGCGGTCGACATTGTCGGCGTCGGCGGCAGCGTTGCCTCGGTCGAAGCGCCTTCGCCGACCGAAGTGAAGATCACTTTGAAAGACGTCGACACCCATTTCCCGGAATCGATGGCCGATTTCCCTGTCGTGCCCGAGCACATCTGGAAGGATGTCGCCGATCCGCTCGCCTTCAAGAACGAGAAGCCGGTCGGCTCGGGTCCGATGACCGAGATCCGCCGCTTCACGCCGCAGGTCTACGAGCAGTGCCGCAACCCGAACTACTGGGACGCCGCCTCGCTGCATGTCGACTGCCTGAAGCTGCCGCAGATCTCCGGCAACGACCAGATGCTGGCATTGCTGCCGGATGGCTCGATGGACTGGATCGGCTCGTTCCTGCCCGAGATCGACAAGACCTATGTCGCGCTCGACAAGGACCACAATGGCTACTGGCAGCCGCCGGCGGAAACCATCGCCTTCCAGATGAACTTCAAGACCGCCAATCCCGCGCTGGCCGAAGCCTTCAACGACATCAACTTCCGCCACGCCTTCAGCCTGGTCATGGACCGCACCGCGATGGTCGACATTGCCGGGTTTGGCTATCCGGTGGTCAATCTGCACGCCAGCGGCCTGCCGCCGCGCTTCGACGCCTGGCGCAACAAGGCGGCCGAAGGCGACAAGGATGTGTGGATGACCTACGACGTCGACAAGGCCAACAAGGTGCTTGACGACGCCGGCTACAAGAAGGGCGCCGACGGCATGCGCACCACGCCGAAGGGCCAGCCGATCGCCTTCTCGATCATCGTTCCCAATGGCTGGACCGACTGGATCGACGCCGTGCAGATCGCCACCGAAGGCCTGCGCAAGGCCGGCATCAACGCCTCGGTGGCGACGCCGGAATACGAGCAGTGGCAAAAGCAGATTCTCGACGGCTCGTTCGATGCGGTGATGAACTCGCGCGCCGACGGTCCGACGCCGTTCCGCGGCTACTACCAGTCGCTGTCGACGGCCTTTGCCGGGCGCATCACCAGTGCGCCGTCGCGCTACTCCAATCCGGAACTGGACAAGGTGTTCGACGCCTACCGCAAGGCAACCACCGACGAGGAGCGCAAGAAGCTGTTCGACCAGGTGCAGGTGATCATCGCCGACAATTTCCCGGTCGTGCCGGTGTTCAACGGACCGACCTGGTACCAGTATTCGACCAAGCGCTTCACCGGCTGGGTGACCAAGGACGAACCGGTGATGAACCCGGAGGACCATGACAACAACCGCATGCGGTTGATGCATCTGCTGCGCCTGAAGCCGGTACAATAGGCCTATCGGTACGCCCTTCTCCCCGTGAGGGGAGAAGGGTCCGTGTGTCTGGCTTCGGTGGCGGTCGCCGCGAGGCCAGACGCCGGACATGGACAAACGACTGCAGCCGCTTCTTCGCCCGTCGCCTTCTGCGACAGCTTCTCCGCCGAACGGAGAAGGCAACCGAGCACAAGGAATAGCCGATGCGGATTCCTCTTCGACGGCTTGGGGTCTATTTCGTCGCCTTCCTGTTTGCCATCGTGATGAATTTCACCGTTCCCCGGCTGATGCCGGGAAGCCCGGTCGACGGCATGATCGCGCAGCTCGGGCCGCGCGCGACACCGGCGGCGATCGAGGCGATCAAGGCCCGCTTCGGCGCCGTCGAACAGCCGATCCTCGGCCAGTTCGTCGACTACATCACCGGTCTCGCCCGCTTCGATCTCGGCGTATCGGTGAAATACTATCCGCAGACCGTCACCCAGGTCCTCGCCCGTTCGGCCGGCTGGACCGCCTTCCTGGTCACCACGGCGATCATCTTTTCCCTCTGCGTCGGAGTCTCCCTCGGCGCAGTGGCAGCCTGGCGGCGAGGCGGACGCTTCGATGCGTTCGTCTCGCCGTTTTCTGTCGTGCTGATCGCAATTCCACCAGTCATCATCGGGCTGGCGACCCTGTTCACCTTTGGCGTGACGCTGCGCTGGTTTCCGGTCGGCTACGCCTACAATCCCGATCTCGATCCGGGCCTGAACTTCACCTTTTTCGGCAGTGTCTTCTGGCACGCGGTGATGCCGGTGCTGACGCTGTCGCCCTATCTGATCGGTGAATTCCAGACGACGATGCGCTCCTCGATGATATCGGTGCTCGGCGAGGACTATGTCACCATGGGCCGCGCCAAGGGGCTCGGCGAGACCGCGGTGATGTTTTCATACGCGGCGCGAAACGCCATGCTGCCGGTGCTGACCAATCTCGCGCTGATGCTGGGCGCCGTCTTCGGCGGCTCGATCGTCACCGAGATCGTCTTCAACTATCCCGGCCTCGGGCTGACACTGTTCACCGCCAGCGTCGCGCGCGACTATCCGGTCATCCAGGGCCAGCTGCTGCTGATGACGATGGCGACGCTCGGCGCCAATCTGCTGGTCGACATCCTCTATGGTGTCGTCGATCCGCGCATCCGGGAGGAACGGGCATGAACTTCGGTTGGCAACTCCTGTGGCGGCAGAAGAAGGCCGTCGCCGGCCTGATCATCGTCACGGCGCTGTGCCTGATGGCGCTGCTGGCGCCGATCCTGGCGCCGACCGATCCGGGCGAGCGCGTCGGCCGCTCGCACCAGCCGCCAACCGTCGGGCATTATTTCGGCACCACCAAGATGGGCCGCGACGTCTATGCGCAATTCGTCTGGGGCGCGCGCCCGTCGCTGGCCGTCGGCTTCGCCACCGGCCTCTTCATCACCGCGCTTGGCACCATCATCGGGCTGGTCGCCGGCTATTTTGGCGGCCGTACCGACGCGACGCTGGACCTGATCACCAATGCGGTGCTGGTCATCCCCAACATTCCGCTTTTGATCCTGCTCGCATCCTTCGCCGGCACGGTCGGGCCGGTCGCCATCATGATGATCATCGCGCTGACCTCGTGGCCGTGGGGCGCGCGCATGACACGCTCGCAGACGATGGCGCTCCGCAATCGCGAGTTCGTCACCGCGGCGCGCATGGTCGGCGAGCCCTCATGGCGCATCATCTTCGTCGAGATCCTGCCCAATCTGGTGCCGCTGATCGGCATCAACATCGTCGGCTCGATCATCTACGCCATCGTCGCGCAGACGACGCTCGAATATCTCGGCTTCGGCGATCCGCTCAACGTCACCTGGGGGACGATGCTCTACAATGCGCAGAATTCGTCCGCAATCATCGTCGGTGCGTGGTGGGACATCAGCGCGCCGGCGGCCGGCATCGCCCTGGTCGGCCTTGGCCTCGCTCTGCTGAATTTCACCTTCGACGAGATCGCCAATCCGCAGCTGCGCTCCGGCCCGGCGCTCAGCCGCTGGCTGCGCCTCAGCCGGCTGCGCAAGCGTGAACTGGAGGCGGCACGGTGAGCGAGGCGCTGCTGCAACTCCGCGACCTCAGCGTCGACTATCTGCTCGACAAGGGTGCCTTTCGCGCGGTCAAGAACGTGTCCTTCGACATCGGCCGTGGCGAATTGTTCGGGCTTGCCGGCGAATCCGGCTGCGGCAAGAGCACGATCGCTTACGCCATCACGCGCCTCGCCAAGGCGCCTGCCTGGGTGGCGGGCGGCGAGATCCTGCTCGACGGCCAGGATCTTTTGAAACTGCCGGAAAGCCGGCTGCAGGAGGTACGCTGGCGGCGGATCGGCATGGTGTTCCAGAGCGCGATGAACTCGCTCAACCCGCTGATGCGGGTCGAGGCGCAGTTCCACGACGTGCTGCGCCGGCATACCGGCTCGTCGCGCGAAAAATCGCGGGCGCGTGCCGAAGAGATGTTCAAGCTGGTCGGCATTCCAGCCAGCCGGCTGACCGACTATCCGCACCAGTTCTCAGGCGGCATGCGCCAGCGCATCGTCATCGCCATCTGCCTGGCGCTGAAGCCGGAGCTGATCATCATGGACGAGCCGACGACGGCGCTCGACGTGGTCGTACAGCGCGAAATCCTCGAGCAGGTCATCGACCTGCAGCGCGGCTATGGTTTCTCGGTGCTGTTCATCACCCATGACCTGCATTTGATGGCGCAGCTCTGCCACCGCATCGGGGTGATGCTGAAGGGCGAACTGGTCGAGGTCGGCGATGTCAGGCAGGTCAGCCGCGCGCCTGCGCACGATTATACGCGAAAGCTCTGGGGCGCGATCCCACAACTGCCCGGCCACCCCGCGGTGAAGGACGCGATCGCATGAATGCCGTGACGACTGTTCCTCCGGCAACCATCGCGGCCGAGCCGATCGTCAGGCTGGACGGCATCGAGCGCAGCTTCGGCTCGGTGCAGGCGTTGCGCGGTGTCTCGCTGTCGCTGAAGGGCGGCCATGCGCTGGCGCTGGTCGGCGAATCCGGCTGCGGCAAGACCACCTGCGCCCGCATCATTTCGCGCATGGACACCCCGACCGGCGGCGAGATGCTCTACCGCGGCCGCAACATCACGCAGACCGGCACGGCCGCCGAGGAAAAGGCCTACCGCCGCGCGGTGCAGATGGTGTTCCAGGATCCGTTCGCCTCGCTCAACCCGGTGTTTTCGGTGCAGCATCATCTGGCGCGACCGCTGGCGCTGCATGGCCACGCCAAAAGCAAGGCGGAGCAGGTGCGTGGCGTCGCCGATCTGCTTAACTGGGTCGGGCTGGAGCCGGCACTGACCGCGCACAAGTTTCCGCATGAACTGTCGGGAGGCCAGCGCCAGCGCGTCAACATCGCGCGTGCGCTCGCCGTGCAGCCCGACGTGCTGGTCGCCGACGAGCCGACCTCGATGCTCGATGTCTCGATCCGCCTCGGCATCCTCGAACTCCTGGCGCGCATCAAGCAGGAGCGGCAGCTGGCGTTGCTCTACATCACGCATGACATCGCCACCGCTGCCCATGTCGCGGAGGAGGTGATCGTCATGTTCGCCGGCCAGATGGTCGAGTGGGGCGATACACTCTCGGTGATCGGCAATGCCCGCCATCCCTATACACAACTGCTGCTTTCGGCTGTGCCGGACCCCGACAGGCCGTTCGTGGCCGGCGACAGCGCGCGCTTTCTCGGCCACGCCGAGGAGGTGCGACGGTTGAGCCGGCCATCCTGCGCCAAGGTCGATCAGGTCGGCCCCAACCATTTCGTCCGCGCGCTGGGCGCCGTTTCCTGAACTGACATCACAGGGTTTCCATGGACTATCTCGTCAATCTTTCGCTGCTTGCTCCCGATCCCGAACTCGATGCGCGCATTCGGGGCGCCGCCGTCACCATCCGCCGGGCGCTGGCGCCGGAACTCGAACTGGTGACCGGCTGGGTGCGGCAGACATTCAGCCCGGGCTGGTCGAGCGAGACGACAGTGGCGTTCTCGCGCCAGCCGGTCTCGTGCTTCCTGGCGACACGCGACAGCAAGCTGGTCGGTTTTGCCGTCTACGATGCGATCGCGCGTGGCTTTTTTGGCCCGACCGGCGTCGACGAGGCCGCGCGCGGTGCCGGCATCGGCCACGCGCTGCTGCTGGCCACGCTGCTCGACATGCGTGTCATGGGCTATGGCTACGCCATCATCGGCGATGTCGGCCCGTCCGAATTCTACGAGCGCACCGTCGGCGCCAGGCAGATCCCGGATTCCGAACCCGGCGTTTATGCCGGCCTGCTTAAAAACCTCGATTGATTTCCCATCTGAAAGTTCATCATGACATCCAAATCCGCATTCCGGCTGGAAACCACCTGGGCGCCGGCCACCGCCAGTGAAAAACTCGCCTATTCACTGACGCTCACCAATTTGTCGTCGAAGGCGATCGAAGGATTTGCGCTGTGCGTTAGCGGCCCGGCCCGCATCGATCCGGCCGTCACTGTCGAAGGCGGCAGGCTGGCGGAGCGGCTGTCCAACCATTCCGAATTCGCGCCGCCGGACGGTTTCGTGCTGGAGCCGAATGAGGCATGGCCCATCACCGCGCATGGGCTGAGCTATCCGCTGCGGCACTGGACCGACGGCGCCACGGCTGCCTACCTCGTGCTTGCCGATGGCACCGTAGCCCCTGTTGCGTCGGTTCCGACCAAAGCGATTGGCGACAATGCGGTGTTGAAGCGCGGCGCCGAAATCTATCCGGTGCCCGCGCGGGCGCCCGTGCCGGTCTCGATCATCCCGTGGCCGCAAACCGTCGCGGTCTCCAGCCGGCGCGCGGTTCCACAAGGCCTGGCACTTCGGCCGAACGGTGCTGCGGCCGCCGATGCCGCCGGTGCATTCGGTACCCTGGTCGACAGCCTGTTCACTGTCGAGGGCATCGTACGCAACGAGGCCGAAGGCGGTTTGCCGGTCGAGCTCGGCATCGCGGACGGGTTTGGCCCGGAGGCCTATGCGATCGGCTTTTCAGCCGATGGCGTCGCGGTTTCGGCGGGGACGAAAACCGGACTGTTCTACGGGCTGGTGACGCTCGGCCAGATCCTGCGCGGGGCGCGATCGCACCCCGAGACGTTTGTTTTCCCGACTGAAGGCGAAATCCGCGATCAGCCGGCGCTCGGCTGGCGCGGCACGCATCTCGACGTTGCCCGGCAGTTTTACGCAACGGCCGAGATCAAGACCTTCCTGCGGATCCTTGCCTGGAACAAGCTCAACCGCTTCCACTGGCATCTGTCTGACGACGAGGCGTGGCGGGTCGAGATATCAGCCTATCCGGAACTGACCCAGGTCGGCGCGTGGCGCGGCCATGGGCTGCCGGTGCCGCCCTTGCTGGGCTCGGGCCCCGAGCCGAGCGGCGGCTACTACACCAAGGCGGCGGTGCGCGAGGTCGTTCAACTGGCCGGCCAGCTCGGCATCGAGGTCGTGCCGGAGATCGACGTGCCCGGGCATTGTTACGCGATGCTGCAGGCGATCCCGGAACTGCGCGACCCCGGCGAAGGCGGCGAGTATTTCTCGGTGCAGGGGTTTCCCAACAATTGCATCAATCCGGCGCGGCCGGAAACCTACCATGTGCTGGAAAAAATCCTCGACGAACTGATCGAGCTGTTTCCGTTCAAGACCATCCATATCGGCGCCGACGAGGTGCCGCTGGGCGCCTGGTCCGGCTCGCTGCAGGCGCTGGCGCGGCTCACGGAGGTTGGCGGCGAGGGGCTGGCGGCCGCGCATGCCAAGCGCCTCAACGTGGTCACCAACACGCACGGCGCCGATGAGATCGACGGCTCCGGCGCGGCGGTGCTGCAGGCCGAATTTCTCCAGCGCATACAATCGTTCCTTGCATCTCGCGGCTGCATCACCGGCGGCTGGCAGGAGGCGGCGCATGGCAACGTCATCGACAAGCAGAAAAGCTACCTGTGCGGCTGGCGGACGGTGGAAGCCTCGGCCGCCCTTGCGGGCGAAGGCTATGCGATGGTGGTCTGCCCCGGGCAGGTCTACTACCTCGACATGGCCAACAGCCCGGCATGGTCGGAACCGGGTGCGGCCTGGGCCGGCTGGTCCGACCCGGAGAAGCTGTATGGCTTCGATCCCGTCGAGGGCTGGACGGACGATCAGAAGACGAAACTGCTCGGCGTGCAGGCCTGCATCTGGTCGGAGCCGATGACCGACCGCGCTGTCTTCGACCGGCTGGTGTTTCCCCGCATCTCGGCGCTAGCGGAAACCGGCTGGACGCGGCCGGAGCGGAAATCCTGGGAAAGGTTCAAGGCGCTGGCCGGGCTCATGCCGGTGCTCTACGGGGCGAATCTTCTTGTTTGAGCATGATCCTTTTCCGAAAAGCGGTTCCCACTTTTTCGGGATCATGCTCTAGCCGGCATGCGGCTTCTGCAGAACGTCGAATTGCGGGTTGGTCTCGGAGAAGATCGGCAGCGCGGCGGCACCAAGGACCGAAGTGTCCTTGCCGGCAGCGCCGACAAGGACCCGCGGCACGGTGCGGGCGCTGGTCGAGCTGACCGAGAGATACAAGGGGTCGAGCCGGCTCGCCAGAAGCTCGATGACGCCGACCGGCATGAAGCCGCCAAGGACCACGGTTTCGGGATCGAGCGCCAGTTCGAGCATGTTGATGGCCTGGCGCAGCGGATCGATTGCCTGGGCGACCCATGCTTCCAGGCTGTCCCCATTGGCCAGCAATGCCTGGAGCAATTCCGGCGAGGCATGATCGGGGTCGGGGATTTTCAGGCACTCATAGGCGGCGCGCAACGAGACATAGCGTTCGAGGCAGCCACGCTTGCCGCAGCCGCATTCGAGGCCGCCGGGCTTGACGATCGTGTGGCCGATCTCGCCGGCATTGTGGCGGCTGCCCTTGTAGAGATGGCCGTCAAGGAAGAGGCCGGCGCCAAGGCCAGTGCCGATGAACAAATAGACGAAACTGCCGAGGTTGCGGGCAACGCCATAGAGCCGCTCGCCGATGGCGGCGGCAGTGGCGTCGTTCTCGACCGTCACCGGAATGCCGGTCAGCCGCTGCAATTCCTCGGCGACGGGGAAATCCTGCCAGCCGGGCAGCGCGGTCGGTCCAACCGAGGTCATGCCCTCGACGTCGAACGGGCCCGGCATCGCCATGCCGATGCCAAGCAGGCGGTTGCGGTCGAAACGAAACTTGCGCATCAGGTCGCCGGCTATCGCGGCCAGCAAGGGCATCGCCTGCGCCGGCGTCGGCCGGTCGACCGGGCGCTCGATGCGGGCGCGAACCGTGCCGGAGAGATCAGTGATGACACCCACCGCCAGCTGATGGTCGAGCTGCAGGCCGATCGAATAGCCGCCGTCGGGATTGATCGAATAGGGGACCGCCGGCTGGCCGCGCGCGCCCTTCAGCGTGGCTTGCGCGCGAAGCAGCTCTTCCCGCTCGAGTTCCTCGACAATGTTGGAGATGGTCTGCGTGCTCAGCGCCGTCAGGCGAGCGATCGCTGCCCGCGACAATGCGCCGTTGGTCCGGATCGCTTCGATCACCACGCGGCGATTGTGTGACTTGGCCTGTTCGAGATTGGTGCCAGCGATGGCTTTCCTAGGGGTCATGTGCGCATTACCAACAAACTTTCCGCAGAAAACAAATCAAGTTGATTTAATTATACGCAATGGTAGCTACCACTTCTAGCCGGTTTCGCAATGAGAGCGCCATCGTGCCACGCGCGGATCAGGATTATTTGATGCGACCGGCGTCGCCGGCCGACGCCCAGCAACATGGCGGCGAAGGGCGCCGGGACAAGCGCCTCGATCTCGATGATGCGGGTCCTTTTCAGCATCGGCTTCTCCCTCCGCAAAGCATCGATCCGCCGCGATGGCGGGGAGGCTGCTGCCAGGGCGAACCGCTTTGCAATCCATCCGCCACTTCCATATATCGCATGGCATGAAGAAAATCGGTTTCCTGTCATTCGGGCACTGGACGCCCTCATCGCAATCACAGACGCGGTCGGCATCGGACGCACTGCTGCAGTCCATCGACCTCGCCGTCGCGGCCGAGCAACTGGGCGCGGACGGCGCCTATTTCCGCGTCCATCATTTCGCCCGCCAGCTCGCTACGCCGTTCCCGCTGCTGGCGGCTGTCGGCGCCAGGACCAGCCGCATCGAGATCGGCACAGCGGTCATCGACATGCGCTACGAGAATCCGCTCTACATGGCCGAGGACGCCGGTGCTGCCGACATCATTGCCGGCGGCCGGCTGCAGCTTGGCATCAGCCGCGGCTCGCCCGAGCAGGTGATCGATGGCTGGCGCTACTTCGGCTACGTGCCGCAGGAAGGACAGAGCGACGCCGATATGGCGCGCCATCACGCCGAGGTCTTCCTCGATACGCTGCGGGGCGAGGGGTTCGCACAGCCCAATCCACGGCCGATGTTCCCCAACCCGCCCGGCCTGCTGCGCCTGGAGCCGCATTCCGAGGGCTTGCGCGAGCGTATCTGGTGGGGTGCTGCCACCAACGCCACTTCGGAATGGGCAGCGAAGCTTGGCATGAACCTGCAGAGCTCGACGCTCAAATTCGACGAGAGCGGCAAGCCGTTTCACGTCCAGCAGGCCGAGCAGATCCGCATCTACCGCGAGGCCTGGAAGGCGGCCGGGCATCAGCGCGAACCGCGCGTCTCGGTCAGCCGCAGCATCTTCGCGCTGGTCGACGATCGCGACCGCGCCTATTTCGGGCGCGGCAACCAGAGCAGCGACCAGATCGGCTTCATCGAGGAAAATACCAGGGCGATCTTCGGGCGCAGCTATGCGGCCGAGCCGGATGTGCTCGTCAAGGAATTGGCGCAGGACGAGGCGATCGCCGAGGCCGACACGCTGCTGCTCACGGTGCCCAACCAGCTCGGCGTCGACTACAACGCGCATGTCATCGAGGCGATCCTGACCCATGTCGCTCCGGCGCTGGGCTGGCGCTGAACTCGGATCGATCAAGGCGGATAATGCAGGGAGAGACAAGATGCCGAAGAAAGCCTTGATTGCCTGGGGCGGCTGGCAAGGACACACACCGGAGCAGAGCGCGAAGATCGTGCGCGCCCTGCTTGAACGCAACGGTTTCGACGTCACGCTCGGCGAGGGCACGGCGATGTTCGCCGATCTGAAGCTTGCGTCCTTCGATCTCATCGTGCCCGTGATCACGATGTCGACGATCGAAAAGGCCGAACTTCAGAACCTGGTTCTCGCCGTTCGCCAGGGCAGCGGGCTCGGTGGCTTTCACGGCACGATGTGCGACAGCTTCCGCAGCGAAACCGATTATCAGTTCATGACCGGCGGCCAATGGGTCGCCCATCCCGGCGACATCATCGACTACACGGTCGCCGTCACCAGACCGGATGATCCGATCACAAGCGGCATCAGTGATTTCGCCTATCGATCGGAGCAATATTACATGCATGTCGATCCGGGCAATGAGGTGCTGGCCACGACCACCTTCACGGACGCGCATTTCCCCGGGATAGGCGGTGTCGTCATGCCGGTTGTCTGGAAGCGTCGCTACGGGGCTGGAAAGGTCTTTTACAGTGCGCTCGGACACAATGCCGACGAGTTCGCGGTTCCGGAGATGGCGCTGATTGTCGAGCGCGGCCTTGTCTGGGCCGCCCGCTAGGTAGGTTGCGGAAGGAGGACAGGAACATGACGGTGTCGGTTAAAGGCCTGCCCCTGCACACGCCGATCGATGGCCGGCACCGCAAGATGCTGATCGATGGCGCCTGGTGCGACGCGCGCAGCGGCCGCACTTTCGAGACGCGAAACCCCGCTACCGGCGCCGTGATCGGCACCGTGCCGTTGTCCGATTCCAGCGATATCGACCTCGCGGTGGCCGCCGCCCGGCGCGCCTTCGATGGGCCGTGGAGCCGGTTCAAGCCCTATGAGCGCCAGATGCTGCTGCTCAGGATCGCCGACCTGATGGAGCTGCACTGGGAGGAGATCGCGCTCTCCGACACGACGGACATGGGCATGCCGATCGTGCGCACGCTCGCCAACAAGAACCGGGTGCTCGGCATGCTGCGCTTCTATGCAGGCATGGCGACGTCGATCCATGGCCACACGATCGGCAATTCGCTGCCGGGCGACATCGTCTCCTACACGCGCAAGGAGCCGGTCGGCGTGGTCGGCGCCATCATTCCCTGGAACGCGCCGACAGCCGCCTCGATCTGGAAGATCGGCCCGGCGTTGGCGGCCGGCTGCACCATCGTGCTCAAACCCTCCGAGGAAGCGCCGCTGACGCCGCTCTTGATCGGCGCGCTGATGATGGAAGCCGGCGTGCCTCGGGGCGTCGTCAATGTCGTCACCGGCACCGGCACGGAAGCCGGCGCGCCGCTCGCCGCCCATATGGACGTCGACAAAATTGTCTTCACCGGCTCCACAGTGACCGGCCAGAGCATCCTGCGCGCCTCGGCCGGCAACATGAAGCGCGTGTCGCTGGAACTCGGCGGCAAGTCGCCGGTCATCATCTGCACCGATGCCGATCTCGAGCGCGCCGTGCCAATAGCGGCGATGTCGGTGTTTGCCAATTCCGGCCAGATCTGCATTGCCGGCTCGCGGCTGTTCGTCGAGCGGCCGATCTACGAGGAATTCGTCGAGCGGGTCTCGGCCTATGCGGCAAAACTCAGGATCGGCGACGGCGCGGATCCCGAAACCGAGATCGGGCCGCTGATTTCGCCCAGGCAGCTCGAACGCGTCACCGCCTTCATAGAGGACGGCACCAGGCAGGGCGCCCGCCTGGTCACCGGCGGCAACCGCATCACCGAAGGCGGGCTCGGTGCGGGCAACTTCATCGCGCCGAGTGTGTTCTCGGGCGTGACCGACGACATGCGCATCGCCCGGGAAGAGATCTTCGGCCCGGTGATCTCGGCGCTGCCGTTCGACACGCTGGACGAGGTGGTGCGGCGCGGCAACGACACGCCCTATGGACTGGGCGCCGGCGTCTTCACCCGCGACGTCGGCAAGGCGCACCAACTGGCAAACCGCCTGCGCGCCGGTTCGGTCTGGGTCAACACCTATCACGCGATCGATCCGGCGGTGCCCTTCGGCGGCTACAAGATGAGCGGCTACGGCCGCGAGGGCGGTGCCGAGCATCTCGACGAATATCTCAACACCAAGGGGGTCTGGATCAGGACGGATTGAGAGAGCGGTTGGAAACTCTACTCCTGCGGTGGCGCTCTATGGCGCCCCCCTCTGTCCTGCCGGACATCTCCCCCACGAGTGGGGAGATTGGCAGTTTTGGCGCAGGCTCTCTTCCTATCACGTCGAAGATTGGCCAAGGCCGCGGTGACGGCTAATCTCCCCACTCGTGGGGGAGATGTCCGGCAGGACAGAGGGGGGCGCGAAGGAACTCTACAGTGGGTGCGCTACTTCACCAGTCACCCGATGCCGCCGGTGACCGCATAGGCGCCGGCGGTGCGGCCATCCTCCAGCCGCACCACGGCTGTCACGATCGAGCCGTACGAGCCGCGCCAGATGCTGTGGAAGCGCTGGTGTTCGGCGGCCGGGACGAGCACACGTCCGCTGAGGCGGGCGCCGCTTCGCTGCAGCGCGACGGCCTTTCCGTTGACGTGCACCTTGACGCTGCCCGCTCCGTTCGCCTCGCCGGGCAGGTCGAGCGTGATGGTGATCTCGTGCTGATCGGCGGACGGCCGCGTCTCGGCGGCAAGCGCGATGGTGAGCGCGGGCGCCGTGCTGTTCCCGGCTTGGCCGGAGAGGCTTGAAAAAACATCGTCGGCCAGTTCAGGCGTGCGCGGCGGGCGGCTGCGGCGCTGGGTGGAGCGTTCGAAATCGCCGGCCATGCGCAACAGCCTTTCGTCGTCATAGGCCTTGCCGGCGAAGGTGAGGCCGACCGGCATGCCGATGTCGGCCATCGTCCCCATCGGCACGGTGACGGTCGGGATGCCGAGATGGCGCCAGACCAGATTGCCGTTGGCGACCCAGGTGCCGTTGCGCCAGGCAAGGGCGGCGGACGCCTCGTTGATGTCGGCATCGGCCGGCCCGACATCGGCGGCGGCGGGCAGCACCACGGCGTCGATGCCTTGCGCGTCCAGCCAGTCCTCGAAATCGATCCGCCTTGTCGCTTCCAGCCCTTTCAGGCCGTCCGCGAGCGTCGGGATATCCGCGGCCGGTGTGACGCCGGATCGCGCCCGCTCGACATATTCCGAGAGGTCAAAGCCGCCCTCATAGCGGTCGGGCAGCGTGCCCGGCGGCTGCGGAAAGATTTTTCCGCCATCGACCGAGACGAGATCGGGCAGCGCCGGGTCGGCGTTGGCGCGCAGGAAATCATCCCACGCCCAGATGCAGAGATCCCAGATTTCGCGGTCGGCGAATTCTTCTGGCACCAGCCCGCGCTCGACCATGCTGCGCGCGCCGGGCCGGTCGCGCTCATAGTTGGAGACGACGGGGAAATCGACCTCCACCACCTCGGCGCCAAGCCGCCTCAGATCGGCCGCCGCCTGTTCCCACAAGGCAAGCACTGAAGCGCGGGTTTCGATGGGCGCATCGGCCCCCGTGTCGCGGCCGATATACATTTTGGGCACGCCGAGCCGCATGCCTTTCAGCGACCCCGCAAGCTCGAGGTCCGTGTAGCGCGGCGGCCGCACGTCGGAGCTTTTCGGCAGCGCGACCCAGGGCTGCACGCGCCAGAAATCGCCTCGTGTCTCAGGGTCGACGGCGACGATCACGTCGAGCAGTTCGAGCAGGTCGGGCACGTTGCGCGTATGCGGCACCGCGACATCCATGGTCGGCACCAGCGGCCAGTTGCCACGCACCGAAATGACGCCGCGCGACGGCGTGTAGGCGACCAGCGCGTTGTTGGTGGCCGGCGCGCGGCCGGACGACCAGGTTTCCTCGCCAAGCCCGAAGGCGCAGAAGCTGGCTGATGTCGCCGTACCGGAGCCGTTCGACGAGCCCGACGCAAAGGCGGCGGTCAGGTAGTCGGCATTGTAGGGGCTTTCGGCGCGGCCATAGACGCCGCGCTGCATGCCGCCATTGGCCATCGGCGGCATGTTGGTGAGGCCGATCAGCACGGCGCCGCCGGCGCGCAGTCGTGCGATGGTGAAGGCATCCTCGTTGGCGACGAGATGTTCGAAAGCCGGGGAGCCGGCAGCCACCGTCAGCCCGGCGACCTTGTAGCTGTCCTTGGCGGTGTAGGGGATGCCGTCGAGCGGCCCGAGCACGGCGCCGTTGCGGCGCCGCTGGTCGGAGGCGGCGGCCTCCTCGAACATCGCAAGATTAAGCACCGGGACGGCGTTGAGGCTGATCCCGTGCCGGTCGAAATGCGCGATGCGCCTGAGATACGCTCCGACCAGTTCGACGCTGGTCGCCGTGCCGTCGTCGAGCGCGCGGCGCAACTGGTCGATCGTCGCTTCGACGATGTGGAGGCTGGCATCGGTCATCGCTGGTTCCAAGGCTGTCGGCTCAGCGTCATGGATGACCGCGGCCGCAGGCTTGGGCAAGAGCCAAACGCGCTTGACGGCAGTCTTTGGCGGCATTTGGCATAGCCGCGATACCGCGTCTGCCGGGCTCGCGAAACCGCTCCCTTTGGGAACCTTTGTCCGACTGGCGATTTTGGATGTATGGTGTGATTCCGAATGGCCAGGAGGTTGCCGATGACCACGAAATGCGTTGCGATCTTGGCTCTCGCTTTCGCGATGGGCTCAACCATTTGCGCTTCGGCGTTCGCTGGCGACCGACATCACCACCACAAGGCCCAGTCCGAACGCTACGTTCCCGCCGATGACGATCTCATCGACGTCCTGTTCGGCGGCCAGCGTTACTATGATCAGCAGCTGTTCACCACGGCGGCCGGAGCGTGCTCCTACCATCGCGTCGGGCCCGACGCGAATGCATTGAACAAGATCAACGATCACCATTGCGGGAAGTAGAAACTCTACTCTGGCTGATATCTGATGGCGTTTTCTGCGCTTCCGGTGCTCACGGACCCAAATGTCCGCTGTGCTCGTCGCTCCGCGACCCCGAAACAACCACCATATGACTCACCAGAGCGAGTTTCGAAACAGGCTCAATGCCGGCCGCTCTCCTTCATGCGCTCGATGATATCGGCCATCAGCGCCAGGTCGCGGCGTGAATCGGCGAGGTCGGTCAGCGGCCTGGTGCCTTCGCTGATGTGGCGGTGGAAAATCTCCAACTCGTTGGAGAAGGCGTCGCCATAGAGCGGACCGATGGTCCTGGTCACCGGGCCGAGCGGGCCGGCGTCGGTCACCTCCAGCCGCGTCGGCAGGCTGCGGATATAGGGCGTGTCGTAGATGATGCGCACCCGCCTGGTGTTGGAGCGCACCTCGATCATGGCGTCGAACAGGCCGAGATCGTCGACCACCGCGTCATACAGACAAGCGAAATGGCCGTAGTCGAAGGTGATGCTGGTGTTGGCGCCGCCATTGGTGCGGTGCGCGGCGAGCACGCGCGCCGGCTCGCCGAGCAGCCCGCGCATCGCCGAAATGTGGTGCGACGACAGTGCCGTCAGCCCGCGATAGGCGCGCACCAGATCGGCGGGCGCGTCGGCGCCGACGACTTCGCGGATCAGCGCATCGCGTTCCTTCGTGCCACGCGCCAGCAGGGCAGGATCGATGTCCTGGGGGTAAAGGACGTTCTGGCTTTTCCTGAGGAAATGCCGGCCTTCCGAGATCAGGTCGAAGATGCGGACATGGGTGATGTCGGCGAAGGCGGGCAGTTCATCCCTGGCCGCCAGATAGGCCGGCGCGTAGCGGCGCATGTAGCCGACAAAAAGCGTCTTGTCGTAGCCCGGCATCAACGCCAGCACGTCGTCAATCTCGCGCACCGTAAGGCAGGCGGGCTTTTCCAGCAGGATGTGCTTGTTGGCCTTGATCGCGGCACGCACGAAGCGGCTGTGGGTGTCGTCGGACGACAGCACGAAGACCGCGTCGATGTTGGGCGAGTTGATCAGCGCCTCGGCCGTCTCGTAGGTTTTTGCCGTCGGGTACTGCGATGTGCACAACGCCACCAGGCTTGGCGACACGTCGTGCACGCCGGCGATTGTCCAGCGGTCTCGCTGATCGCCCAGCACCGGCAAATGGATCGACTGCGCGACTTCTCCAAGACCGACAAGCCCGACACGGATCACCGCCACGGCACACTCCTTTTCAACTTCAGCCAACTTGTTTGTTTTCACACCGCGCCGGTGACCAGCGCGACGAGTTCGTTGCCTGATGTTTCCGAGGCGCGCACGGTCGCTGCCATCTTTCCCGCTCGCATCACCCAGATCTGGTCGGACAGGCGGCGGACCTGATCGAAATTGTGGCTGACCAGGATGACGCTGACCGACTGATCGCGCAGGCGCCGGATCAGCGCCTCGACATTGGCCGTTTCCTGCACGCCGAGTGCGGCCGTCGGCTCGTCCATCACCACCAGCTTGGCGCCGGAGCCGACGGCGCGGCAGATCGAGATCGCCTGCCGCTGGCCGCCTGACAGGCGCCTCACCCGCTGGTTGATCGACGGCACGTTAATCGACAGCCGCGACAGCATGGAGCGGGCCTCGCGTTTCATCGCCTTGCGGTCGAGGAGGGCGAAGGGGCCGATGCGGCGCACGATCTCGCGGTTGAGGAACAGGTTCTGCGCGACCGTCAGTTCGTCGATCAGCGCCAGGTTCTGGTGCACGGTCTCGATGCCGGCCTTGCGCGCCTCGTCGGGATTGGCGAAGGGCCGCGCCCGGCCATCGAAGAACAGGCTGCCGGCATCCGGCTGATGGACGCCGACCAGGCTGCGGATCAGTGTCGACTTGCCGGCGCCATTGTCGCCGATGACGGCGGTGACCTCGCCGCGGCGGGCCTGGAAGGCGACGTCGGTGAAGGCGCGGATGCCGCCGAAATGCTTGCTCAGCCCTTCGCAGGCGATGATCGCATCGGCGGCGGGGATGTGATTGGCAGCGCTCATTTCTGGTACCGCATGATCAGCGCCGCCAGCACCACGATGGCGCCCACGGCAAGCGGTTGGTAGAAGGCCGACACGTTGAGCAGGGTCAGGCCGTTGACGAGCGCGGTGAGCATCAGCGCGCCGATGGCCGGGCCGAGAATGCTGGCGCGGCCGCCGAACAGGCTGACGCCGCCCAGCACCACCGCCGCCACCGAGTTCAGGAGCAGGCTGGTGTTGATCAGCGGCTCGGCCGAACCGATGCGCGCGACCAGAAGCAGCGATGCGATGCCGGCGCAGAAACCGGAAATCGTATAGGCGGCGATCTTGACCCGGTCGGTGTGAATGCCGAGCGCGCCGGCGCTTTCGGTCTGGCCGCCGGTCGCCAGCAGATGGACGCCGAAGCGGGTGTGGTAGAGCGCGATATGGGCCACGATGACGGCCGCGATCGCCACCCAGACCGGATAGCCGAACGGTCCGAAGGAACCCGACGCCAGGCGCAGCAGGAAGGTCGAGCCGACCATGGTCGGCTCGCCGCCTGACAATATGAGACCAAGGCCGGTGATGCCCGACAGCGTGCCGAGCGTCACCACGAAATCGGGGATCTTGCCGGCGGTGATGATCAGGCCGTTGAGGAAGCCGACGGCGCTGGTGGCGGCGACGGCGAGCACGCAAGCGATGAAGATGCCGTAGCCGGCGGCATTGACGAGGCCGAGAATGATGGCGCCGAGCATGACGGCGGCCGCCAGCGACAGGTCGATGCCTGACGTCGCGACGACGAAGGTCTGGCCGATCGACAGCACGACCAGGATAGCCGCCGCCAGCAGCAGTGCCTGCAGATTGGCGACGCTGAGAAAGACCGGCTGGGCAATGCCGAAGACGATGACGAGGCCGACCAGGCCGACGACGGACGCCCAGTCTGCCCAGAAGGAAGGATCAAGGAGGAGAGCCGACAGGGAGGGGCGGCTCTCCTCCGCCGCGCCCGCCGAATGGGCGGCGGGTGCGTTGTCCGAAGGCAAGCTCACTTCAGCATCTCGCGGAAGGGATCGGGATAGTCGCCGCCGGGGCGCGGGAAGTTCTTCAAGGACGCTTCCGCATTGTCCTTGTTGATCAGCAGCACCGGTGCCGGCACGTTGGCGGGCAGTTCCTTGCCCTTGGCAGCCACCGCGCAGGCTTCGACGCCCATGGCGCCGACGACATAGGGGTACTGGGCGACGGTGGCGGAGAGTTCGCCGGCGGCGATCGATTTCAGCGCGTCGACGATGCCGTCGAGGCCGATCACCTTGACGTCCTTGCCCGAGGTCTGCACGGCGCGTTCGACGCCGAGCGCCATGATGTCGTTGGCGGCGAAGAAGCCGGCGAGATCGGGATGGGCGGCGAGGATATCGGTGGCGGCGGTCAACGCCTTTTCGCGATCCCAGTCGGCGCTGACCATCACCACCACTTCGAGCTTGCCTTCGACGGCCTGCTTGAAGCCCTTGATGCGGGCGTTGCTGCCGACATCGCCGACGATGCCGGCAATGAGAGCGACCTTGGAGCCCTTCGGCACCAGCTTCAACATCTCCTCCCCGGCCAGCGCGCCGGCGGCGACGTTGTCGGTGCCGATATAGGTCGAAACGGCAAAACCGGCGGCCTTGGCCTGCTCGGGGTCGATGGTGCTGTCGATGTTGACGATCGGCTTCTTCTTCTGGGCGACCGGCACCAGCGCCTGGACGAGGTTGGAGACGCTGATCGGATTGACCAGGTAGCAATCGAAATCCTGCATGGCCATGGCGGTCAGGCGGTCGGCCTGGCCGGTGGCGTCACCCATGTTGGCGGCGGCCTGGACGCTGACATTGACGCCGCTGGCCTTGCCCTGCTCTTCGATGCCCTTCTGCATGGTCTGGAAGAATGGGTTGTCGAGGCCTTTGACGATGGCGGCGACTTTCGCCGCGTCCTCGGCGTGGACGGGCGCTGAGATGATGGTAGCAATCATGCCTGCGCCAAGCAGGCCTGTGCTGAGTTTCAGGCAATTGAACGTGCGCATGTTTTTCCTCCTCCTGATTACTTTGACGACCTGCATCAGGTTCGTTGTTCGGCGAATGAAATGGCTGAGAGGACGCAAGCGACCCCAACGCCTGGCGTAGGGAGCTGCCGACAAGCCGATGCCGGCCTCCGGATGGGAAGGTTGCGGTCCCGGTTCGGGTCCTCTTTCGTCAGGCATTGCTCCTCCCAGAGCGCTGGCCGATGCCTGCCAGCATTTCCGCATGTTTTATAAAAAATTGACACGCGTCAAGATTTAAAATGGTGCGCAGTGATTTTACCTGTGCTGCGCCGCGGCATTGGCTGGCTTGCATGACAGAAGCCAAGCTGTGCGCTACAACCACGACGCGAATGCCGTACCGAGGGAGCCTCTTGGCCAGCACCGGTTTTGGTCGCTACTTTTGTGCAGGTGGCGAGATTGGGGAATGGATCGTTTGAAATCCTGAAGACGGTCGGCCGCTTTCAGATGCGTTGCAGGCTTGAGCACAGCGGCGGACGCCACTTCAAAAAATCATACCGTAAGGGAAACGAGGCCCTGTCGTAAAAAGCGCGGGTGAGGCATGGGGAGCAGGGAGAAGGCTGTGGAGCTGTGGGAGGTGACACGATGTCTGATCAGGACGATCTGATCCGCACGGCCATCGGGCGATTGCTTTCCGAGAAGACCGGCGCCGCCGTCATATCGATGAGAGAGAGCGTTGCCGAGCTTTTGGCGCTGACCGGTGCCGCACTGGACGAAAGCCTGCAGGATCTGCTGCTCGAAATGGCCGAAGTCCGCGGCATGATGGTCGTTCTCGATCTTTAGGACCTCGACCGGCCGGTCGTGCCCATGCAAATCAACCGGGCGATGTTGCCCGCCTTCTTGCAGATCTGAGAGGCCCCGCGCGACGTATTGAACAAGCTCCATACCGCTCCGGGTCAAGTCCGACGCTTTGCGCCCCATTTGTCGATGATTCATCCAAATTGCGATATGTGCGGCTTCACCCGGAACCGGTATGAGATCCTACAGGCGACAAATCGACGGAGCGACATCATCAGCGGTACTCTGTTTAGGTTTCCGAGTGCGCGGCCGGTGAGAATTGATCGGCTCGCCAAGGCAGGCGATGCGCCGTGGCGACATGCGGGTTAGAGGAGGCTTGAAGTCCCAGGTGATGATCAACCCGTCCAAAATGCTTCGCTCCCTCGTCGGCGCATGGGTG
This sequence comes from Mesorhizobium newzealandense, assembly GCF_042682145.1. Classification (NCBI taxonomy): domain Bacteria; kingdom Pseudomonadati; phylum Pseudomonadota; class Alphaproteobacteria; order Hyphomicrobiales; family Phyllobacteriaceae; genus Mesorhizobium; species Mesorhizobium newzealandense. The sequence goes on from NZ_JBHUGZ010000008.1 coordinate 145,153, forward strand.
GCGCTGGCTGTGGTGTCGATATCACCTCGCCATTCATTTGCAGCGCCCAAAACCGCCGTTGCGACGAACGACTTTCTCAATAGCATCGGCGTCGTTACCACATTCCCCGATCGAGGCCAGCCTTTGGCTAGGACTGTCGAAATGGTCCGCTATTGCGGCTTTCGATGGGTAAGGGCGGGAATAGAAGGTCTGAGCGACAAGGGCCCCACAACCATCCAAACCTTTCTGGAACTGCATCGCGAAACCGGCGTGCGTCTGAGTTGGGGATTGGTCAGTGGTGGGACGGATGTGAAGAAGCTGGTCGAAACGGGTAAGGTGCTTGCTGAAGCCGGCGCGCTACTCGCGTTCGAGGGCAACAACGAGCCGAACACCTGGGGTGTCACCTATCAGGGCGAGAAAGGCGGCGGTGGGGAGCCTTCATGGATGGCGGTCGCAAAGCTTCAGCGCGATCTCTATCAGGCGGTCAAAAGTGATCCGGTACTTGCGAAGTATCCTGTCTGGTCGATCTCCGAACCCGGCGCGCAGCGAGACAATGTCGGCCTTCAGTTCCTTACGATCCCACCCGGCGCCCAAACCAAGATGCCGGACGGCACGACGTATGCCGACTACGCCAATGTGCACAACTACATCTATCACTCGCATTCTCCGTATCCGGCGGACAACAAGACATGGCACGCTGCCGATCCGACCGCCGCAGCCAAAGTGGACGGGCTATTCGGCAACTTCGGTGTCACGTGGGCGAGAGGGTTTCGGGGCTACACCCAAGAGCAACTCAACACGCTGCCGCGTGTCACGACCGAGACCGGGACCACGATCGGAGGTCCGGTCACGGAGCAAATGCACGGCTTGAATTTGATGAGCTTGTACCTCGCGCAGTTCAAGCGCGGCTACGCCTATACATCGGTCTATCTGTTGCGGGACCGTAGCGACGAAGACGGCAATCAATCTTTCGGCTTCTACAAGGCTGATTATTCACGCCGCCTGGCTGCGATCTACCTTCACAACCTTACGACGATTTTGGCGGACAAAGGTATCCTCGCCAGACCCGGCCAACTCGACTTCACGATCGCAGACCAACCCGAGACCGTTCACGATCTACTCCTGCAGCACAGCGACGGCACGTTCCAACTTATTGTGTGGGGCGAACGGTTGAGCGGTCAAGATCGCGTGACGGTCCATTTTGGCGAGACGCGCGCGTTGGTAAGAACCTACGATCCAACAATTGGCGTTGAGCCTGTCGGAACACTGAGCGATGTGCGTTCGGTCGAAATTACGCTCAGTGACCATCCGATTATCATCGCGCTTTCGCCCAGCCTGCAATGATGGAGCCGTCTCTTTGCGTGCGCGACCTTCGCGCGGATTTGCGGTGAGGGGGCGGCAAGGGCGGGGCTAGAGCGGTTCATCGTTTCACGGAAACGCAGAACCGCTCTATCTCTTTGTTTGACGCAATTCCGGACGGAAGACCGTTACACACTTTTCCTGGAATTGCTCTAACGCGGCTCAATCAGCGTCCGCGCCGCATCTTTCCCCGCCGCGAGGATGCGATCCGACAATTCCGTTCCTTCCATTGCGCGGGCCAGTTGCAGCGCGCCGATGAGCGTTGCAAAGACACCCAGCGCCGCGCCTTCCGGATCCTTGGCCCGCGGAAGGGCTTCAGCCAGCTGGCGCACCAAAGTCAGCAAGTGGTCGGCATAGACTTCGCGGGTTTCAGATGGCTGACGCGCGAGTTCCGGCAGCAGCGCGGCGGACGCGCAACCCTTTTCCGGATTGTCCCGGTGCTCAGCTGACAGATACACCTCTATGCCCATCTCCGGGCCGCCGGAGGCCAGTGCTTCCGCCAGTTGCTGCGACTGAAGCTCCATGGCCGCCGCCACGCTTTCGCGGACAAGCTCAGCCTTGGATTGAAAGTGCGGATAGAAGGCGCCGTTGGTAAGCCCGGCGTCGCTCATGATGGTTGCCAGTCCGGACGCAGCGATGCCGTCGCTGCGAAAACGGTCCGCGGCGACCTCCAAGATCCGGCCGCGTGACGCGTCCTTTCGGCCCTTTTCGTAGCGCATGGCTGCATTCCTTTCTGCTATTGCATTATGGTCGTAATTTGTTATTATGAGTGTAATTCAACCGGGGCGAAAAAGCTAGCCCTCCTGCGTTTGGAGCACGAAATGAATATCAATTCTGGAAAAACCGCTGTCGTGACCGGAGCCTCCTCGGGCATCGGCCGCGCCAGCGCCGAGGCCCTGGCGCGGGCGGGGTTCACTGTCTTCGGGACGAGCCGCCGCAAGGCCGGCAACGAGCCGGACGGCGTGACCATGCTGGCTTGCGACGTGACCGACGGCGAGGCCGTCGCTGCACTCGTTTCGACGGTCCTGTCGCGGACCGGCCGGATCGACCTCTTGGTCAACAATGCCGGCGTCGGTCTGCTTGGTGGCGCCGAGGAATCCTCGGTCGCACAGGTGCAGGCGCTGTTCGACGTCAATCTGTTCGGTGTCATCCGCATGACCAACGCGGTGTTGCCGTCGATGCGGCGGCGGGGCGAAGGGCACATCATCAACATCGGCTCGATACTGGGATTGGTGCCCGCCCCATACTCAGCGCATTACTCGGCGGTCAAGCACGCACTCGAGGGCTATTCGGAATCGCTCGACTACGAGGTTCGTGCGTTCAACATTCGCGTCTCGGTCATCGAGCCTGCATTCGTGCGTACCGTCTTCGACCAGAACGGCATCGAGCCGGATTCGCTGCTGAAGGAATACGATCGGGCTCGGGCCGGGCTCAAGGCGCTGCTGAGCGAGGTGATGCCGACAGCCGATCGGCCGGAGGTGGTGGCGAAGGTGGTCGTCAAGGCGGCGACCGATGCCCGTCCGCGCCGGCGCTACACCGCTGGCAAGGCCGCGCGGCAGGTCAGCCTGCTGCGCCGCTTTGCCCCCGCGGGGATATTCGACAAGAGCTTGCGCAAGCAGTTCCGCCTGCCGGCTTGAACACAAGCAGGCGAAGGAGTTCACGCATATGAGACTGGCAACCACAACACAGTTGGTCAGACGCCATAGCGCGGAGGTGTCAAACATGACACGTACATTCAATCCGTCGCCCCATTCACGGGTATCGTTCCAGGACGCGCCCACCCTCTCTGTCGATGTCGGCGGTACGGCATTTGTTTACCGGGAACTCGGACCCAGGACGGGCGTGCCGGTGATCCTGCTCAACCATCTGGGCGCCCAGCTGGACAATTTTGATCCACGCATCGTCGATGGCCTCGCTGCGACCCGGTGGGTGATTGCCTTCGACAATCGCGGCATCGGTGCTTCGGCTGGCAAAACGCCGTCAACCATCTCCGGGATGGCGCGCGATGCCGTCGCCTTTATCCGGGCGTTGGGCTTCGAAGAAGTCGATCTCTTCGGCTTTTCACTCGGTGGCTTCGTGGCGCAGGAGATTGTGCTGAGCGAGCCCAGGCTTGTCCGCAAACTCATCCTGTCCGGCACCGGGCCGGCGGGCGGCCAGGGCATCGACAAGGTGACGCCGCTGACGATTATGGACATGATCAAGGGCGCGCTGACTTTTCGGGATGCGAAATACTATCTCTTCTTCACAACGACGCCGAATGGGCGCCGCGCCGCGAGAGCATTTCTGGAACGGCTGAAGGAGCGCCGGACCAACCGGGACAAGCCGATATCGCTGAGCGCGTTCGGTGCGCAACTCAAGGCGATCAGGGCCTATGGACTGCAGGCGCCGCAAGATCTGGGCGCTATCAACATTCCTGTGCTGGTTGCGAATGGCGATCAGGACAGGATGGTGCCGAGCGCCAATACCTACGATCTCGCCCGACGTATCCCGGGGGCGCAACTGGTGATCTATCCGGATGCCGGGCATGGCGGGATCTTCCAGAATTACGCCGATTTCGTCCCGAAAGCCCTTTCTTTCGTCGAGGCCTAGCGCCCAAGAAACAATTTCAGAAAGTCACGAGCATGAAAGCATTCGTTGTCGACAAGTATAACAAGAAGGGCATCCTGCGGCTGGCCGAGATGCCGGAGCCGGAACTCCAGGACAATGATGTCCTGGTCGAAATCCATGCCGCTGGAGTGAACCTCCTCGATTCCAAGGTCAGGACCGGAGAGTTCAAGCTCATCCTGCCCTATCGCCGGCCCTTCATCCTGGGCCACGACGTGGCGGGGACGGTTGTCCGGGTGGGACTCAAAGTCCGCAAGTTCAAACTCGGCGACGATGTCTATGCGCGGCCGCGCGATGGCCGGGTCGGGACGTTCGCCAAGTTCATCGCCATGGACGAGGCCGACGTGGCCCTGAAGCCCAAAAACCTCAGCATGGAGGAGGCGGCCTCGATCCCCCTGGTCGGCCTGACCGCCTGGCAGGCGCTCATTGAAAGGGCAGACCTGAAGAAGGGACAGAAGGTCTTCATCCAGGCCGGCTCCGGCGGCGTGGGGACATTCGCCATTCAACTGGCAAAGCACCTCGGCGCGACCGTTGCCACGACCGCTGGTGCAGCGAGTGCCGATCTGGTCAAGGGTCTCGGCGCCGATGTCGTCGTCGACTACAGGAAAGACGACTTCGAGAAAGTCCTGTCTGGCTACGATGTCGTCTTGAACAGCCAGGACGCCAAGACGCTAGAAAAATCGCTGAATGTGCTGAAGCCGGGTGGCAAGCTGATCTCCATCTCCGGTCCACCGGATCCGGAATTTGCCAGGAAGCAGGGACTGAACCTGGTGCTGAGGTTGTTATTGCGCCTGTTGAGCCGCGGTATCCGGACCAGAGCCAGGCGCCGTGGCGTGAAGTTTTCGTTCCTTTTCATGGAAGCGCAAGGCGATCAGCTGAGCAGGATCACCTCGCTCATCGAATCCGGAGCAATCCGCCCGGTTGTCGATCGGGTCTTTCCGTTTGAAGCGACCAATGAGGCCCTCTCCTACGTCGAAACAGGACGTGCCAAGGGCAAGGTCGTGATCAAGGTCAGGTAGCCTTCCATGTCGGGCCGGTGTTCGACCTCGACTGGATGCTGCTGATGATGACGGTGGTGGGCGGCGCCGGCACGCTGTCCGGGCCGGGTCCTGAGCAACCCTTTGTGGACATTCCGTTTCTGCCGAAGCCAGTCGTCAAATTGTTGCAACTTTGTTGTCGGCTGTAGGTTATCCGACTACTAACAGTGTTCGACACGGAGTCCCAACCAATTGAGTGTAGCATTTGCCAAGGAGGAAAGCGCCGAGGCAGCATCGGAAACCATCCTGCCGGCGCGCCCTATCTCCAATCGGATCAACCTCGTCACCGAGACGGGCCTCAAGATGCTGCAGGATGAATTGGCTCGCGCTCAGCAGGCTCTCGAAGCCGCTAACGTGCTGGAAGATGTCAACGAGAGGCGACGGCAGTCGGCGGTTCCGGTTCGCGATATGCGCTATTATTCTGAACGCGTCCGTACGGCTCAGCTTATGTCGGCGCCGACGTCCAATGAAGTGATCGCCTTCGGTCACACCGTTACCTTCGAGCGTGACGATGGCCGCACTCAGACCTTCCGCATCGTCGGCGAGGATGAGGCCAACCCGTCTGAAGCTTCCATATCGCATGGTTCGCCGGTTGCCATCGCGCTGATTGGCAAAACCGTTGGCGACGTTGTCCAGCTAGGGCAGCGCGAAATCGAGATCCTGTCCATTTCTTAGTTGGACATCGGGGTTACGACGCGCGACCGAATTGCAGGCACGTTCTGGACCTCGTCACGGTCATCCGCCGCTGTCACGTTTGATATTCCGTGAGTGAAGCGCAGCGAGTGACCACATTGTGCTGACCTTGCCGAGGACGAACGTCTGACCTAAACCCCATCCCGGACCTCAAACAAATTTGGTGCGACTGTTTGGGACCGGGCGTAGTTGCGACATTTGCCCTATCCGGACGTGTGAGCAGTGCTGTGGGCAAACCGTGATGCGTGGATTTTTTCGTTCGGCTGCTGCGATGATCGTGATGTCCGGCGTGACTGGCTGCACCAGCATTTCCTACTACGCGCAATCCCTGAAGGGTCATGTGGAGATCATGACGGCGCGCCAGGATGTCGGAGAGCTGATCGAGGATCCTTCGACCCCTGAGGCACTACGCGCTCGAATGGTATCGGCGAGCGCCATACGGCAGTTCGCGACAGATGAACTGGCGCTGCCGGACAACAATAGCTACCGCAGCTATGTTGACGTTGGTCGGGACTCGGTGACATGGGCCATCTTCGCCGCGCCGGAATTCTCGCTGACGCCACGAACATGGTGCTTTCCGGTGTTCGGATGCGTTCCGTACCGAGGATACTTCTCCAAAAGGTCTGCGATTGAAGCCGCTGTCGAACTTCAAAGCCAGGGCCTGGACGTCTATGTGACGGGCATCACTGCATATTCCACGCTTGGCTGGTCAAGTGACCCGCTGCTAAGCACGATGCTCAGCCAAGATAAAACGTATCTTGCAGGGCTGGTTTTCCATGAACTGGCCCACCAGCGCGTCTATGTGAACGACGATTCCGCATTCAACGAGGCGTTCGCTGTCGCCGTCGAAACAACCGGCGTGAGGAAATGGCTGCGCGCGGCTGGTGATATCGCCGGATTGCGCCGTTACGAAGCCGGTCGAAAGCGCAAGACCGAATTTCTTGCGCTGCTGTCGCACACCCGGGACGAGCTAGCGCATGTCTATGACGACGCGGGTACCTTGGACCAGAAGCGGGCCGCAAAGAAAGCCGCGATCGAACGGCTGCGGATGCGCTACCGCGAGATGCGCGACAGGCGCTGGGGTGGATACCGGGGATATGATGTCTGGTTCAATGCTCCGATTAACAACGCGAAACTCGCCGCGACTTCCGTTTACGGCGATCAGGTGGCGACGTTTCTCCGCTTGTTCGACTTGTGTTCGGGCGACTATCCACGGTTCTTCGCGTCGGTTCGACGGATCGGAGCGTTAGACAGGGCTCACCGCGCCGAAGCGCTCAAGACGGCAGCTACATGTGATCGAGCCGGTCCAAGCTGAAGTCCCCAAGCGGCGCGGTGCAGGAATAGCTTTTGCGAGTCGGTCGCTCCCACTGCATTTCGGCGCCTCCAAAGCAGACACTCAGCCAAGCCGGCGCTGTTGACCTAAGCGGACATCTTGTCGAAGAGGATTCCGTTCAGAACTCGCGGATGGAAGGATCGGCGCGTTGCACCTACTGAGTAACCCGACATCCCTCTGGATAGCGGTCGTGCAGGCTCGCGTCCGACGCGGGACTAGATTAGGCTGCAGCGAAGCCGCTTGATCGACCGGGGAGGGCGCAGGCAGGTATGGAGCGAAGGCTTACCGCGATACTTGCTGCCGATGTGGTTGGCTACAGCCACCTCATGGGCGAGGACGAGGTAGGCACGCTCGAACGCTTGAAGGGTTGCCGTCGCGAACTGGTCGACCCCGCGATCAAGGAATTCCACGGCCGCATTATCAAGCTCATGGGCGACGGCGCGCTCGTCGAGTTCGCCAGCGTCGTCGATGCCGTCCAGTGCGCTGCCGTGATCCAGCGCCGGATGGCGGAGCGCAACAAGGGCACCGCTGATGCCCGGCAGATCCGGTTTCGCATCGGCGTCAATCTCGGCGACGTCATCGTTGAGGGCGATGACATCTATGGCGATGGCGTGAACATTGCCGCGCGCCTGGAGGCCATGGCCGAGCCAGGCGGAATCTGCATCTCCGGAACCGCATTCGATCATGCCGTCCACAAGGTGGACGTCGGCTTTGCCAGTCTGGGAGAGCAGCGCCTCAAGAACATCGCCGATCCGGTTCGCGCCTATCGCCTCTTGCTCGATCCCGCGGCCTCGGGAAAGGTCACGGCCGCGCCCCACCGGCCGGGCCTGCGCGTCATGATCCTGGCAGGCGCCGCCGCCCTGGCGATTGCCGCGATTGCCGGCATTTTTGCGTGGCAGAAGTTCTCGGTGCCATCGCGGCCATCGGTTGCCGTGCTGCCGTTTGCAAACCTCGGCGGCGATCCAGGCCAGGACTATTTCGCTGACGGCATCACCGAAGACCTGATCACCGACCTCACCAAGCTTTCCGGTCTGGACGTCATCGCGCGCAACTCGGTGTTCGCCTACAAGGACAAGCCTGCAGCGCTGGCGGACGTCGCGCGCGACCTTGGCGTCCGCTTCGTCGTCGAGGGGAGCGTCCGCCGCACTGGTGAGCAGATCCGCCTCAATGCCCAGCTCATCGATACGGCAACGGGCGACAATCTGTGGGCCAACCGGTTCGACCGCGGCATGGCCGGCGTGTTCAGTGTTCAGGACGAGATGAGCGCGGAGATCGCCAAGGCGCTTGGCATGCAACCTTCGGCAGCGGAAAGCGAGCGCATGGCGCGCCCGCCGACCGAAAACCTCGAAGCCTACGACTTCTACCTTCGGGCCGAGCAGACAGCACGAACCGGCCGGCGCGACGGGCTGCGGCAGGCGCTCACGCTCTACGACAAGGCGGAGGAACTCGACCCCGCTTTCGCCGAAGCCTTCGCGGCCGATGCAAGCACGACCGTCTATATCTGGCGCGAATCGTTCAACGACATCATGCAGAGCGCGCCCGCGCGCAAGCGCGCCTATGAGAAGGCAAGCCGTGCGCTGCAGCTCGACCCGGACCTTTCGTCGCCTTATGCGATTCTTGGCATCATGCAGGTCGTGGATCGCCGCTACGAGGAAGCCATCGCTTCGGCCGAGCGAGCCGTCGCACTCGGCCCCGGCGATGCGGAGACGCAAATAGCTCTAGGATACGTGCAACTGTTCGCCGGCAATCATGCCGAGGCAGCCGCAGCGGTCGAGACGGCGCTCAGGCTCGATCCCAATCTTTCACCCATCAACCGGCAAATTGCCGGTCTGGTCTTTCTCATTCAAGGTAGCAACGACAAGGCGATCGAGGCGCTCGAACGCACGCACGACGATGCGCCGTCAGTCGGAGATTTCAGAATTACCCTCGGTGCCGCTTACGCCCGCGCCGGCCGCCTGAAGGATGCGAGGGCGGCGGTCGCCGAGGGACTAGGTGCCATGTCGACACCGGGGTTCGATTCATTGTCCGCATACCGGGTCAACGGTGCCCAATACCGTAATCCCCGGGATTTCGCTCTCATCATCGACGCTTTGCAGCAGGCGGGCTTGCCCGAATGGCCGTTCGGCTTCACCGGCGACGAGCACAACCGCTTGAAGGGCGGGGAAATCGCTTCGCTGGTGCTGGGCCATACGCTGCAGGGCCAGCTAGAACCCGGTCTCCAAACAGCCTTCCTTCAGATCGGGAGCGATGGCAAGGCGGCCTTCCGCTCGACGACGCGGCTGGTCACCGAGACCGTCTACGTCAATGGCGACCTCTTGTGCGAGCTGAGCGAGAATATGTTCGGGCGCCCCGACTGCGGACCTGTCTACAAACGCCGCGACGATGGAGGCGGCGGCTATTCCTTCGTCAACTCAAGCAAGGTGTTCCACTTCGCGGTGGTTCAGTAGATGCGCGCGTCGGTCGCGCACGCTCGCGTCCGGCGCGGGACTAGATTAGGCTGCAGCGAAGCCGCTTGATCGACCGGGGAGGGCGCAGGCAGGTATGGAGCGAAGGCTTACCGCGATACTTGCTGCCGATGTGGTTGGCTACAGCCACCTCATGGGCGAGGACGAGGTAGGCACGCTCGAACGCTTGAAGGGTTGCCGTCGCGAACTGATCGACCCCGCGATCAAGGAATTCCACGGCCGCATTATCAAGCTCATGGGCGACGGCGCGCTCGTCGAGTTCGCCAGCGTCGTCGATGCCGTCCAGTGCGCTGCCGTGATCCAGCGCCGAATGGCGGAGCGCAACAAGGGCACAACTGATGCCCGGCAGATCCGGTTTCGCATCGGCGTCAATCTCGGCGACGTCATTGTCGAGGGCGATGACATCTATGGCGATGGCGTGAACATTGCCGCGCGCCTGGAGGCCATGGCCGAGCCAGGCGGAATCTGCATCTCCGGAACCGCATTCGATCATGCCGTCCACAAGGTGGACGTCGGCTTTGCCAGTCTGGGAGAGCAGCGCCTCAAGAACATCGCCGATCCGGTTCGCGCCTATCGCCTCTTGCTCGATCCCGCGGCCTCGGGAAAGGTCACGGCCGCGCCCCACCGGCCGGGCCTGCGCGTCATGATCCTGGCAGGCGCCGCCGCCCTGGCGATTGCCGCGATTGCCGGCATTTTTGCGTGGCAGAAGTTCTCGGTGCCATCGCGGCCATCGGTTGCCGTGCTGCCGTTTGCAAACCTCGGCGGCGATCCAGGCCAGGACTATTTCGCTGACGGCATCACCGAGGATCTGATCACCGACCTCACCAAGCTTTCCGGTCTGGACGTCATCGCGCGTAACTCGGTGTTCGCCTACAAGGACAAGCCTGCAGCGCTGGCGGACGTCGCGCGCGACCTTGGCGTCCGCTTCGTCGTCGAGGGGAGCGTCCGCCGCACCGGCGAGCAGATCCGCCTCAATGCCCAGCTCATCGATACGGCAACGGGCGACAATCTGTGGGCCAACCGGTTCGACCGCGGCATGGCTGGTGTGTTCAGTGTCCAGGACGAGATGAGCCGGGAGATCGCCAAGGCGCTCGGCATGCAACCTTCGGCAGTGGAGAGCGAACGAATGGCGCGCCCGCCGACGAACAATCTCGAGGCCTACGATTACTATCTACAAGCCGAGACGGCGTCACGCAGCGTCCTGCTGGCCGGGTTGCGGGAGGCGCTCACGCTCTACGACAAGGCGGAGGAACTCGACCCCGCTTTTGCCGAAGCCTTCGCGGCCGACGCGCGCACGACCGTCTATGTCTGGCGCGAGGCCTTCAACGACGTCATGCAGAGCGCGCCCGCGCGCAAGCGCGCCTATGAGAAGGCAAGCCGTGCGCTGCAACTCGAACCGGACCTTTCATCGCCCTATGCAATTCTCGGTATCATGCAAGTCGTGAATCGCCGCTACGAAGATGCGATTGCCTCTGCCAAGAAGGCTGTTTCAATCGGTCCGGGCGATGCAGAGGCGCAAGCAGCCCTTGGATATGTTCAGTCATACGCCGGCAATCATGCCGAGGCAGCCGCAGCGGTCGAGACGGCGCTCAGGCTCGATCCCAATCTTTCACCCATCAACCGGGAAGCTGCTGGGCTGGTTTTTCTTCTCCAAGGGAATGTCGAGAAAGCGATCGAGACTCTCGAACGCACACGCGACGATGCGCCCACGGTTGGCAACTTTCGGTTTACGCTCGCTGCGGCGTATGTCCGCGGCGGCCGTTTACCGGATGCGAAAGCCGCAATCGCCGATGGGCTCCGCCTCGTAGCGGGGTCCAGCTACGTGGACTCCTTGGCTGGGTGGCAGATGACTCACGCACATTTCCGGAACCCGCAGGATCTGGCGATCCTCGTCAACGCACTGCGCCAAGCAGGCCTACCCCAATGGCGCTTCGGCTTTACCCCGGACGAAGCCGACCAGTTGAAGGGTGCTGAGATCGCGTCCCTCGTCATTGGCCATACACTGCAAGGCCAGATCGAACCCGGTCTCCAAACAGCCTTCCTTCAGATCGGGAGCGACGGCAAGGCGGCTTTCCGCTCGACGACGCGGCTGGTCACCGAGACCGTCTATGTCGATGGCGATCTCTTGTGCGAGCAGAGCGAGAACCTGTTCGGGCGCCCCGACTGCGGTCACGTCTACAGGCGCAACGACGCAGCCGGCAAAGGCTACTCCTATGCCAATACAAGCAAGGTGTTTCACTTCACGGTGGTTCAGTAGACGCGCGCGCGCGTCTCAGTGATACTTGTCGAACTCCAAATTGGCCGCGACCTTCGGCCAGTTGGCATCGGCTTTCGGTATCCATTCATCCGCATGCGCGGCGAAATCATCCGCATTGCCGACGTCGTAGATCAGGTAGAGCTTGCCGTCGATAATCTTGAATGCTTCAGGATCGACGTTGACCGTTACCCCTCCGCCCACGACTTCGCCGGCGCAGTAGCCGCCATATTGAGGAGCGTACCTGACCGGGTCGCTCATGAACATTTCCTGATGTTTCTTGCTGGCGAAATGCCAGGGTGTTCCCAACCAGTTGTAGGAGATGTTCTCGGAGCCCTTCACTGCCTTGCCGTCGGTGAAATAGGCGACCGTGTCGTAGCCCATGATCGCCACACCGCCGAAATAGCCGGTGTTTACCGAATCGTCGGCCCAGGCCGATCCCGCGCCGACGACCGCAGCTACCGCGACCAGGGCAGCCGCTCCCAAATTTCGAACCAGTCGTGACTTGATCATCGTGCTCATCTGTATCCTCCATCAATCGTGGATCTCGGCGCACTTCGCCGCGTTCGCCTCGCCAAGGATTTTGGCTTGGCAGGTAGCACCATGGCGTTTGAACAGTCGTATGATATCCGTGTTGCCCTTCCAGAATGCGCGCGTTATCGGCATGTAGCCATGACCCTCGGGGTGGTTCACGTCGGCACCTTTCGCAATAAGGAATTCGGCCAGTTCAACGTGGTTTTCCTCGCCGGCCACCAACAACGGCGTAGCACCCGCCTTGTTGGCGGCATCTTCGAGCACGGCGCCTTTTTCCAGCAGCAGCTTGGCGATCGGCAGGCTGCCCGAGAAGGCCGCCGCATGAAGCGGGGTGAAGCCGCCTGAGTTCCGGGCCATGACGTCGGCGCCCTTGCTCACCAGCAATTCCGCAATTGCGGGCTGGTCGTCGAGCGCAGCAGCGATGAGAAGGGTTGCTTGGTCGCGTGCCCGGCTGTCAACGTCGGCACCACTGGCGAGAGCTTGCTCGACACCCACTTTGTCGCCGGCAGCTATGGCGTCGAACAGTACATCGCCCGCCGCTGCATTGGTCGCGGCAAACGCCAACACGAGAAGTGTCAACAGTCCACGCATCAGTAACGGTATCACGCGCGAGGATGGCGTACAAGTTCGGCAGAGCGGCGCTCCACGACATGGCGCTCTGGCTTTGCCCGCCTGCGAGCCAGCAAAATGGAATGTCCGCTTCGGATTGCGCCACGAACGACCGCGATTGGCGCATTGCCGCCCGGTAGCATTTGGGCCGACAGCGGAATGGCGGCTTCGAGGCTCGGAAGGCCAGAGGCGGACCTTCGAGCGCCTCCGGCTGTAGCGCCAATGCCAAGCATGCACTAACATTCCAGCTTGACCCCGTTGGGGCTGGCCAGTGATCTGTTCAAATTGGGGAAGTACCCATGACCAATCATTGCTGTGGACCGGGCTATGCTTCTCCAGCCGAGGCGATGAGGGCACCTCGCGAAAAGCTGCTCTATACGATTGCCATCTACACTGGCACGGGCATTCAGAAGCCGGACTATCTGTGTACCATTGATGTCGACCCGGAGAGTTCGACCTACAGCCAGGTGATTTCACGTCTGCAAATGCCGGGTATTGGCGATGAGCTTCATCACTCGGGCTGGAATGCCTGTTCGTCGTGCCATGGCGATGCGGGCATGGAGCGGAAATATCTGATTGTGCCGGGTGTGCGCTCGTCCAACCTGCATATTGTCGATTGCGGTACCGATCCCCGCAATCCGACACTGTTCAAGGTCATAGATGGCGCTGAAATCAAAGCCAGGACCAACTTGTCGGCACCGCACACGGTGCATTGCCTCGGCTCGGACATCATCGTTTCCATGCTTGGCGACGCTCAAGGCAATGCCCCCGGCGGCTATTTGCAGCTCAGCAAGGAGTTCGAGATTGTCGGCCGTTGGGAAAACTCCATGGGCAGCATCAAGTTTGGTTATGATTTCTGGTACCAGCCGCGACACAACGTGATGGTCAGCTCGGAGTGGGCCGCGCCCAATACCTTCATGCCTGGTTTTGACCTGGAAGAGGTTGGCCATCTGAAATATGGCCGGGAGATCCATTTCTGGGATTTTGAAAAGAAGGAGCCAAAGCAGACATTCTATCTCGGTGAAGATGGCTTGATCCCACTGGAAGTGCGATTCCATCATAATCCCGACAGCAGTCACGGCTTCGTCGGCGCGGCCCTTTCGGCAAATATCATCCATTGGTGGAAGGATGCGGCGGGCGATTGGCAATGGGAAAAAATTGTCGATGTCGACAATGAGCCGCACCCCGAATGGCCGATCCCGATACCGGGCGTGATCTCAGTCATTCTGCTCAGTATGGACGATAGATACCTCTATCTGTGCAACTGGTTGCATGGCGACATCCGTCAGTACGACATCTCGGACCCTCACAATGCCAAGCTTACGGGACAAGTGTGGATGGGCGGACTTCTCGGCCGTGCGCCTGAGGTCAATGGCGTGAAAGTGACGGGCGGGCCGCAGATGATACAGCTCAGCCTCGACGGCAAGCGCCTTTATGTGACGACTTCACTGTTCTCGACCTGGGATAATCAGTTCTATCCGGAAATCCGCACCAATGGCGGATGCATGCTGATGGTCAATTGCGATACGGAAAACGGCGGCATGGAAATCGATCCGCTATTCGTCGTTGATTTTGGTAAGGAACCAAACGGACCAAGCCGCTGCCACGAAACCCGTTATCCCGGCGGTGATTGCACGAGTGACATCTGGGTATGACCAGCTTCACCATCACTCTCGCCAATCAAGGCGGTGCGGCCTTTGACGTCGATCACCGCAAGCCCCTCTTGCAAAGCTTGCGCGAGCAGGGCGTGGATCTGCCGTATGGGTGCAAGTATGGCGGCTGCATAAGCTGTGCGGCCAAAATAATCAGCGGCAAAGTCGATCAAAAGGCGCAGCGGGCGCTGAACAACCGCCAGATCAACAATGGCTATATAATCCTCTGCGTCGCCCGACCTATGAGCGACTGCACGCTGGAGGTCGGCGTCGAGAGCCACGACAAGCTCTATCGCAACCCCTTTCTTGACCCGCTGGCCGCTCATGAATTGAAAGCCGATATTGCGACCCCGTTGGAAGCAAAGAAATGACCCATATGAATCATGATGAGCCCTATTCGGAGGCTTATCTGCAAGACATTCTGAAATCGGTCAAAACCATCGCGATGGTGGGGGCCAGCCCCGACAAAACCAAGTTTTCCTATGGTGTACTCAGGGTGCTGCACGAAATCGGCTACGACATGATCCCGGTCAACCCCAGTCCCGGGCTGGATGAGATTCGAGGGCTCAAGGTGTACGCGTCACTGGCGGCCATCGACCGGCCGGTGGATATGGTCGAGGTTTTTCGCCGCCCCGAAGATCTGTTGGAAGTTGCACAGGAGGCCATCGCAATCAATGCCAAGGTTCTGTGGGGTCAGATTGGGGTGCGCGATGACGCTGCCGCCCAGCTGGCGGAGGATGCCGGCTTGAAAGTGGTGATGAACCGCTGTCCCAAGATCGAGTTGTTCCGCCCCTTCTGGAAGCCGAAGCTGCACTTGGGAATATGATTGCGGGGGCGCAGAATTCGGGGTTGTCGCGGCAACCAACCTGTTCCCTCTGGGGTCTCAGACGTTGAGTCTGCTAAAGCGCGTCGCGTTTGAACGGATTCAGGCGACGCACTTTAGTTTTTTGTTTTATGCATGTCGTTGCCCTAAAACCGGGGCCACTTTTGGGGACATGCACTAGCAGATTGAATTTTACCCGAGATACGATGCCAGATGATCGCTGAGATCACGCGCGTCGTCGCCGGCGCCGTCGATCAGCGCAGACTTGCGGCGGCGCAGAAACTGCGTCCCCATCAGGTACAGGCCCGGATGTTCCGCTACACCGCCGTCGTGACGGACGTGGCCCTTGCGGTCGAGGACCGGCAGCTCCAGCCAGGAGTAGTCCGGCCGGTAGCCGGTGGCCCAGATGATCGTCCTGATCGCGCCTCCGGCGAGGTCGAGGCCGAGCGGCGGGTTGTCCTCGACACGGGTCGGCGGCAGGCGATCCGGCGGCTCGACCGTAGCGCCCAGGCCGTTGGCGCGCGCCCATTCGTCGATGAGGTCGAGCAGCCGGGTCATCTTGAGATCGGAAAGTGCACACATGTTGCGCAACGACCCCGCAAACTGGGCCTTGCCGTCTTCGGTGATGCCGGCGAGACGGCCGATGAGCCGGACGCCGAGGTCGTCGAGCGCATTGAGGTCGAGGGTGGTGCGGTCGGGCGTGCCGGCAAGCTGCAGCGAAGGAACCCGTCGCGCCCGCCTGATGTCGTCCACCTCGTCGTAACGCTCGTCGAGCACGCCGGCGGCATCCATCCACCATTCCAGGTCCTTGCCGCGATAGACGCGGGGCGCCCGGATGTGCTCGCCCACCGACAGGGTCACTTGACGCCCTGAACGCTGCAGCTCCTGTGCGATCTGGGTGCCGCTCGACGACGCGCCCACCACCATCACGCCACCGTCGGCGACCTGACCCGGATTGCGGTAGGACTGTGCCGTCAGCATGGAGACCGACGGCGGCACGCGGGCGGCCAAATCGGGCAGGCGCGCGATGTTGCACGCGCCCGACGCCAGCACCACCGTCCGGCACCGCCACTCGCCGCGGTCCGTGCGCACGAGATATCCCGCCCCGTCGCTGCGAACCGAGGTGACGGTCGTGTGGGTTCTGACCGGAGCCGAGATCGCCTTGGCATAGTTCCCGAGGAAATCGATCACCTCGGGCATCGTGCGGTAGCCGTCGGGGTCGTCGCCGTCATAGCGGAAACCCGGCAGCCGGCTCTGCCAGTTCGGGGTGAGCAACCGCAGCGAATCCCATCGCTCGGTGCGCCAGGTATGAGCGATCTCGCCGCGCTCCAGCAGCACATGGTCGATCGATCGCTCCGCGAGGCAGCGGCTCATCGCGAGCCCCGCGTGCCCTGCACCGACGATCACTGTGGTGACGGAACTAATCGCGCCCTCTCATCGGGAGAGTCTACGGCTCGAAGCGCCTTTCAATTCACTACGACCGTGACGTTCGTCGGATTGGTGACAATGTCATAGACCGCCGACCGCTTCTGCGACTGAGCGACGAGAGCCTCGATGTCCTCACGCTTGGCGTCGGCGTCGATGTTGTACTTCACCGTGATGCCGCTGAAGCCGTTGCGGACGTCGCTGTCGATGCCGAGTATGCCCGCAATATCCATGTCGCCTTCGATGGTCGCCTTCACCGACTTCAACTGGATGTTCCGGTTCTGGGCAACCGCGGCGATGCCGGCGGTCAGGCAACTCGCGAGCCCGACCAGCACGTATTCGACAGGCGTGGCGCCCTGATCCAAGGAAGCGAAGACCTCCGGATGGTCGGCATCGAATGTGAAGGTGGTCTTGCGATGCTGGTCCTGGCCGAGACCGTAAAAGCTCTCGACCGTCGAGTGGCTGTGGGTGCCATCCTTCCATTCGCAGGCCGCGCGCCACTTGAACTGCGCAGCCTCCGGGGCGTTGGTAAGAGCTTCGCGTGCGCCGAGCAGCGCCTCGACGTTAACGCCATTGTTTGCCTGTACTTCGGAAGCCATAATTATCCTCCCTACTTTGCACTGGCTTAAAAAACCCGACCGATCCCACTGACCTCCTGATCAGATTTCGCCAGGGGAAGGCATGCTATGGGCAGCGAAGCGTTTCTTCAAGTTGTTTCCGCAGAGGGTAGTGGGTCAGCTCTATCTCGGCGGATAGCGCCCCAAGGTTCTAGGCCAGCAGCCCCTGGATGGTGGCGGCGACCGTCTCCGGGGCATAGGGCTTGGGCAGGAAGACGCCGCCGCTCGGCATCGCATCCTGCGCCGGCCGGCGCTTGCCCGAGGTGATGATGATCTTGATCGGCGGCCAGCGGTCGCGCACGGCGGCCGACAGGCGCAAGCCGTCCATCGAACCCGGCATGTCGATATCGGTGAACAGGATGGCGATATCCTGCCGTGTCTCCAAAAGCCGGATCGCCTGGTCGGCGTTGGTGGCCTCCAGCACGTCGAACCCCGCCTCGCGCAATTCATCGGCGATGGCAAACAGCAGGAACGCTTCGTCTTCGACGATGAGGATGGTGGCAGGGTTCTGAAGTGTCATGATACGCCCTATGTAGTCAGTAGCGCGCTGTCGGCAACCGGGGCGCGGGTGCATTCAAGACACATTCAACTCCGTCGACGTGGTAGTCGATCTGCACGGCGCCGCCGAAATCGGTGCCAAGCACACGCTCGATCAGGAAACGGCCGAAGCCGCGCCGGGCGGGCGGTGTCACCGGCGGCCCGCCGCGCTCGCGCCAGCGCCAGATCAGCCGCGTTTCCTCGGCTGTCTCGGACGACGGCTGCAGCGACCATTCTATCGACACCTGGCCGTCGGATGTCGACAGCGCGCCATATTTCAGCGCGTTGGTGGCGAGCTCGTTGACGGCGAGCGCGAGCGTCAGCGCCATCTTCGGATTGATCGGCAGGGCCGGGCCTGAAACCGAGATCCGGGCGACCGGGAAGGCGGCGATGGTGTTGTCGACCACCTCGCGGATGGAGGCGCTGGTCCAACGGGTCTTGTTGAGAATGTCATGGGCGTTGGCCAGTGCCCGCAGCCTCTCGTTGAAGGTGGCGCTGGCGGTCTCGATGTCGGTGTTGCGCAAGGTCTGCGAGGCGATGGCGGAGACCATGGCCAGGATGTTCTTGATGCGGTGCTCCAGCTCATGGGTCAGCAGCTCTTGTCTCGCCTGCGCCTCGCGCCGGTCGGTGACGTCCTGCATGACGCCGAACATCTTGACCGGCTTGCCGGTCTCGTCATGGACGAAGTCGATATGGCGCGACAGCCAGCGCAATTCGCCATTGTCGGGCCGCCGGATGCGGTATTCGACGGCTGGCACCGCGGTGCCCTGCCTGCGCGTCTCCGGGTTGGAGCGAACGTCCTTGTCCTCCGGAATGACGATGTTTTCCAGCACGCTGATATGAACGCTATCGCGGGGCGATAGCCCCCAGAGTCCCCAGAAGCCCTCGGAGCCGACCACGGTTCCGCTGGCGATATCGAGCTCCAGCGCCGCGATACCGGCGGCATTTTGCGACAGTTGCAGGCGGCGCTCGCTCTGCAGCAGGGCCTGCGCCGCCTGCTTCTGGTCGTCGATATCGGTGTTGGTGCCGATCCAGCGCAGGATCACGCCATCGGCATCGCGGATCGGAACGGCGCGCGCAATGAACCAGCGATAAGCACCGTCTCGCCGGCGCAGGCGGAACTCGGTCTCGTAGAAGACGCCCGCCGCCAGCGCTTGCTGCCATTTTTGCGCGGCCGAACCGATATCGTCGGGATGGACGATCGCGGCCCAGGCCTGGCCGTCGAGTTCGCCGGCCGCAGCACCGGAATAGTCGTAGACGCGCGGATTGAACCAGTCGAGCAAGCCTTCGGGGGAGGCGGTCCAGACATGGTTGGGCATCGCTTCGGCGAAGGTGCGGAACTGCATCTCGCTCTGGCGCAGCGCCTGTTCGGCAACCAGCCGGTCGGTGACGTCGACACCTTGCACGAAGATGCCGAAGACCTCGCCCGCCGGATTGCGCACCGGCTGATAGACGAGGTCGATGAAGCGCTCTTCGGTCTGGGCCCCAGGCGTGCGCTGCAGTTCGGCCTTCAGCGCGTAGCCGACGAAGGCCTCGCCGGAGGTGAAAACCTGGTCAAGCAGCTCGAAAAAACCTTGCCCTTCGACCTCGGGCAAGGCCTCGCGGATCGGCATGCCGATGATGTCGCGGTGGCCGACCAGCTGCATGTAGGCCGCGTTTGTCAGGTCGACGACATGCTGGGGCCCGGACAGCATGGCCATGAAGCCCGGTGCCTGTTCGAACATCTGCCGCTGCCGGTCGCGTTCACTCGCCCGCCAGCGCTCGGCGGCGACCTTCTGCGTCGTCTCGATGACGATGGCGATGACGCCGGCCGGCTCGCCGCTTTCGTCTGGGACCGGCGAATAGTCGAGATCGAGCCAGACCTGCTCGGGTTTTCCCGTGCGGTCGAGCGTCAGCATCTGCTCGCGATAGGCAAGCGTGCCGCCGGCCAGGCAGACCTTCATGATGTTGTCGTTGAAGTCGGCCACTTCGGGCCAACCCTCACGCACCTTGGAGCCGAGCAAACGCGGGTGGCGGCCGCCGGCGAATTCCGAATAGCCGTCATTGTAGATCATGACGCCGTCCTCGCCCCACAGCATGACGATCGGCACCTTCGAGCGCAGGATCAGCGACACCGCCGTCTTCAGGCTTTGCGGCCAGCTTTCAATCGAGCCGATCGAGGTCGACGCCCAGTCGAACGCCGCGATCAGGCAGCCGAGATGGCCGCCGCCAGCGAGGAAGGCATGCCTGCGATCGCCTACGGTCTTTGTGCTGGATTCTGGCATGGCGTCTCATGGATCGGTCGGCGCTGGTTCGACGTTGGATCGGTTTCCGCTAACAGGTCAGAATCCCTGGACGACCGGGAACCTCTCTCGACCAGCGCTGTCGCGGCGCAGGCATGACCTTCGAGCCACAAGCGCGCCGACCGACTGCCGGCGCTTGATGAGATCTTGAACAACAATTACGCCCCCGAGCGCCACAACACGGGACGAGCCATTCGGTTCCCGCCGCGCATCGATTTTCACTGGTGGCCAGGCGTCGGGCAGCGCGTAGCGGGCAAGGCAATGGTCCGCTATTCGATCTATTTTCTTTACAAGCCGTTAATGCGGCCATGCTGTTAATTCACTATTTGCTAATGAATCATTCGAACCTGAGGCAAGCAATGACCAAGAATCTCGGCAATGCGCTCCACACGCCGGCGCAGGTCCAGCAAGTCTCCGTTCTCGGCAAGGTCGCGCCGGCGCTGTTTCCGCTGGTCGTGGCGGCGCTGGGCTACATGATCGGCAGGCAGTTCTTCGGCATCTAGACTCCGAAAACCGGTCCTCGGCAGGGGCAATCAAGCCGCAAGCACGACCCCGCGGGTCGTCATTTGCGTTGCAGCCGCCTGTTGTCGGACGTCGACTTCAGACATGGACATCACCGAAGGAAAGTTCGCCGTCGTCGTCGGACGCAAAAAAGGCGAAGGCGAACAGCGCGGCATAGAAAGCCGCCACGACGATCACGATCGCCACACCGGGAATGGGGCCAAGGGCGGCACTGTCGACGGCATCGCGAAGCGAACCGACAAACCCGGTCCTGACGCCCGCGGTCTGAAGGCTGGGGGTCGATATCTTGACCACCCAGGCCAGCAGCAGGATCAGGAACAGGTAGATGTAATTTCGCCGCAGGCGGCGCGCCAGCGCAGCGCGCTGCGACAGCAGAAACTTCGGCGCGCGCAGGCCTTCGCCGACGATGAGCAGCCAGTCGGAGGCAAAGTCGGGCTGCGGCGAAAAGATCTGCGCGAAATAATGACGCTCGAACTGGCGCACGCGAGACCGGTAGAAGTCGAAGAACCGATAGCGGCGCGCCTCGATCCACAGCAGCAGCAGGATCAGCAGCATGGCGAACAGCAGCACGCCGTGATGCGCACTGGGAGTGGACAGCGACACCGAAAGCAGCGCCGCCACCACCGTGATCGCCCAGTTCGTCGTCCTGTCGAGCCGATCCCGCCATCCCGCCATGCGCGCGATCTCGGCGCGGTGAAAATGCGACAGCGTATTCACGCGCTCCGTCGATGAAAGGACGGGGCCCGCGGGCTTTGCCGACGCGTCGTTCATGGCTTCCTCCGGCGAAGACCAGAACGGTTTGCCGGCAACATTGTTCCCTGTCGCTCACTCAGATCCGCCGATCCAGTCGGCCAGCAAGCCGCAGGTGCGCGCCTGGCTGCCGCACCGGCCGCCGGCATGACGGCTCAGCCACCCGATCGCGCTGTTTCGCGACGCTCGATCGAAGGGTGCCCGCTGGTGTCGTAGATCTGGGCAGGGATAGCCGATACTTACGAATCCTTTCAGGCGGTTGGGCGCGGCGGTTCAGATTTTGAGTCCGCACCGGGCCGGCCAGCCCCTTGAGAATCTCGATGCCTTCAGCAACATGGCGGCTATGCTTGAGGCACGAGAATGAACAAGCCCATTTCTGCCACATCGACGCGCAAGGCGCCGATGTCACTGACCGAGGAACTCGTCGCTCGCACCATGCGCGTGGTCGAGGATGCCGGGCCGACGCCGGGCATGGCCTATATGACCGATGCCGACTATGCGCGTATCCGCGACGAGGTGTTGGCCGGCGCGCCAGCCGGGCCGCTGAAACTGTTTGCCTATGGCTCGCTGCTGTGGAAGCCGGCCGGCGAGGTGAGGGGCGGCGAGCGAGCGGTGGCGAGCGGCTGGCACCGGTCGTTTTGTTTTACCGTCAAGCGCTTCCGGGGCACGGTCGAGAACCCCGGCCTGATGATGGCGCTCGACCGTGGCGGCCAGTGCCAGGGCATGGTGTTCGAGATCGCCGAGCCGGTGGCGACCAATCTCGAAGCGCTGCTGCGCCGCGAGATGACCATCCTGCCGGCCGTCAACGTGCCGCGCTGGCTGCAGGTCAGGACAAGCAGGGGGCATGAGCCGCGCGCTTGGCTTCGTCGTCGATCCCGCCAACCCGCGCTATGCCGGCAAGCTCGACAAGCAGGCGATCGCGGCGACGCTGGCGACGGCCGTCGGCCATTGGGGGTCGGGTGCGGAATACCTCTTCGAGACCATCCGCCATCTCGAAGCCTGCGGCATCCGCGATCGCAATCTCTGGCAACTCCAAGCGCTGGTGGCCGAGGAGATTGGCCGCGCCGACGCCGGCTGAAGGCGCGAAGAACCTGGAACTCACCAAGGTCGAGCCGATGCCGGGCGGACGGCTCAGCCTGGTCTACAGGACCGGCTGAGCGCTGGGCGCCTGCTTGGAAACTCTACAGGCTCTCTCACCCGTCCCTGAGCCACACCAGCATTTCGCCGGGCTCGCGATTGTCCCAGGCGAAATAGGGAATGGCGGTCAGGCGCGTTTCTGCAGTGGCCGGCGGCTCGGGCCTGTAGAGCCCGCTTTGCCAACCGTCGCCGGCGTCCGATCGGGCGACGGCCGAAAGCGTCACCACGCCGCCGAGAAGCTCCGGCCGCTGTTGCGCTTCGACGCTTGCCGTCCTCGGCAGCGTCAGGCGATGCAGCTGGCTGTCATTGTCGGTCGCCTCGACGCAGTAGATCAGCGGACCGCGCGACAGCGCGACGCGGCCGGCATCCTGCCGCACCTGCGGGTTGGCATAGAGCCGTTCGATCGGCATTTCGAGATCGAGCCGGACCTGGTCGCCCTTTTTCCATATCCGCCGGATCGCGGCATAGCCGTCGCTGGTGACATCCGCCAGGCTGACCGCGTCGCCGTTCACCGTCAACCCGGCACTGGCACTCCAGGCCGGGATGCGCAGGTGAAGGGTGAATTCCACCGGCGCCTGCGGCTCGAGCGTGATCCCGACGGCGCCGTCCCAGGGATAGCGGCTCGCCTGCGTCAGGCTCACCGGCACGCCCGATATGTCGAAGCGGGCGGTCGAGTCGCCATAGAGATGCACGGCAATGGCATCGTCGGCCAGGCTGTAGAAATAGCTGCCGATGGAGGCGACCATGCGCCCGATATTGGGTGGGCAGCAGGGGCAGCGGTGCCATTTCCAGCGGTTGTGGGCGCCCCGGCTTTCCAACGGGTTCTCGTAGAAGAACAGCGAGCCGTCGAGCGACAGGCCCGAGATCGAGCCATTGTAGAGGGCGCGTTCCATCATGTCGGCATAGCGGGCGTTCGGCCCCATGCCGAGCATGCGGCTGGCCCAGAACACCAGCCCGACCGCAGCGCAGGTCTCGGCATAGGCGCTCTCGTTGGGCAGGTCGTAGTCGCTGGTGAAGCCCTCATTGTGCGCCGAAGGCCCCAATCCGCCGGTGATGTAGAGGCTCTTGCTGGTGAGATCGTCCCACAGCCGGTCGAGCGCTGTCCGCAGAGTGTCGTCGCCATATTCGGTGGCGATGTCGGCCATGCCCGAATAGAGGTACATTGCCCGCACCGCATGGCCGACGACCTTGTCCTGCTCGCGCACCGGCTTGTGCGACTGATTGTATTCGTAGGTCTTGAAATGATAGGCCTTCGGGTCGGCGCCGCGGGCACGCGCTTCCTCGTCGAAATAGTGCGGCTCGACCCCGCGCTGGTCGATGAAGTATTTCGCCAGCTCCATGTATTTCTGCTCACCGGTCACGCGCGCCAGCTTGACCAGCGCCAGCTCGATTTCCTCATGGCCGCAATAGCCCTTCTTCTTGCCGGGCTCGGGCCCCAGCACCGACGCGATGTGGTCGGCATAGCGGCACATGATATCCAGGAATTTGCGCTTGCCGGTCGCCTGGTAGTAGGCGACAGCGCCCTCGATCAGATGGCCGGCGCAATAGAGCTCATGGCAGTCGCGCAAATTGGTCCAGCGCAGGCCGGGCTGGATGCGCTGGTACCAGCTCGAGAGATAGCCATCCGGCTGCTGCAGCCTGCCGTACATGTCGATGACGGCATCGATCTTCTTCTCCAGTTCGGGGTTCTTGCGCCGGTAGAGCGAATAGGCAGCGGTCTCTATCGTCTTGCCGAGATCGGAATCCCAGAACATCTGCGTGGTCACCGTCGAGCCGGTGAATTCCGCGCCCTGGCGTTCGGCTTCGTCGGGAGAGGGCGAGTGGAACGGGATGACGAGGCCGGGCGAAGGCCGGTCCGGGTCGATCTGCTCCAGCATGCGCGCCTCGACGCAGCGGTCGTAGAGGATGTCGGCGGTACGCGCGGCCACCGCGTCGGCGCGGTCGCCCCAGAAGCCGTGCACGTCGACCTGCGGCACCGGCAGCGGGCGGAAGGCGAGTTTGGGCTTGCCGGTCTTTTCCAACGTGCCCGTCTGGGCGGTTCGGGCGGATGGCGATGCGGTCATGAACTTACTCCATTCGGTCGATTTACTTGACGGCCCCGGCCATCAGGCCGCGGATGTAGAAGCGCTGCAGGGCCAGGAACAGGATGAGGCACGGCACCATCATCACGGTGACGCCCGCCTGCACCGCGCCCCAGTCGATGGCGCCGAAGCGGCCCGACTGCAGCGCCGTCATCATCACCGGCAGCGTGAATTTGGACTGGTCGGTCATCAGCACGAGCGCGGCGAGGAACTCGTTCCAGGCGCCGAGAAAGGCAAACAGCGCGATGGTGACGACGCCCGGCCAGACCAGCGGCAGCATCACCTTCAAAAGCATGGTGATGTTGTTGGCGCCGTCCATGCGGGCAGCTTCCTCGATCTCGCGCGGCACCGCGTCGAAGGCGTTGCGCATCATGAAGATCGAGAACGGCAGTTGCAGCGTCACATAGACGCCGACCAGGCCGGTGAGCGTGTTGTGCAGGCCAAGCTTGGTCAGCACCAGGAAGATCGGCGTCAGGATCGACTGGAACGGGATCATGATCGTCGACAGGATGAGAATGAAGAACAGGTCCTTGAACGGAAACCGAAAGCGCGAAAAGCCGTAGCCGGCCAGCACGCTGACGGCGACCGACAGCACCACGGTCATCACCGAGACATAGATGCTGTTTTGCGCCGACACCCAGAGCCCATCGCCAAAGGTGTTGAGCGTGGCATAGTTCTCCAGCGAGAATCCTGTCGTCGGCCAGGGCGGCAGCGGCGGCAGGCGCGCTTCCTGTGCCGGCTTGAAGGCCGACAGCACCGCCCACACGATCGGCGCCGCGAACAGCACCGAGGCGATGATGCCGGTCGAGTGCTCGGCGATGCGGGCAGCGAGCTTGCGGTTGCGGGAGGCGGCCTGCGCCATCAGTCGAGACCCTCCGGCTTGCGCAGCAGCCACAGCTGGACGAGGCTGAGCGCCACCAGGACCACCAGCAGCACCATGGAGAGTGCGGCGCCATAGCCGAGCTTGAACGACACGAAGGACTGGTTGAAGATCCAGTAGACCGCCGTCAGCGTCTGGTTGCGCGGGCCGCCGCGCAGGATGATGTAGAACTGGTCGAAGGCGAGGATCGAGCCGGCGACCGACAGGATCAGCGCCAGCGCCAAGGTGCGGCGCATCAGCGGCAGTGTGATCGCCCTGAACCTGGCGAACGGCCCGGCGCCGTCGATGACGGCCGCCTCCTGCAGGTCCTGCGGGATCGATTGCAGGCCGGCCATCAGGATGATCATGGTGAAGCCGGCGACCTTCCAGACGACCATGGCGATGATCGACCAGAAGGCCGGCTGGAAGGTGGCCAGGAGGTTGAATTTCTTGTCGATCAGGCCGAGGTCGTAGGCGGCCGGGCTGAACAGGCCGGAATCGACATTCAGCAGCCATGACCAGAGCAGGCTGGCCGAGGCGAAGCCGACAACCGCCGGCATGAAGAACATGGTGCGGTAGAGATTGGTCAGCGGACGCGGCCGCTCGACGAACAGCGCCAGCGGAAACGCCACCGCGAAGATCACGATGGTGACGATCACGGTGTAGTAGGCGGTGAACTTGAGCGCGTTCCAGAACCTGGTGTCGCGCAGGATGGCGACATAGTTGCCGAGGCCGATATAGCTGTGCTCGCCCATCAGCGGCCAGTTGTGCAGCGACATCCACGCCGTCATGCCAAGCGGGATGAGGAAGAAGACGACGACCAGCGCGACGGCCGGCGCGACATAGAGCAGGCCGATCCACTGCCGGCGGCCGGCGCCGATGAGCTTTCGGGCGCGTGGTGGGGCAGGGGTTGCTGCGATGGTGGAGGCCATGCTGTTCTTCCGTTGGATCCAGTGGGCGCCCTACCTCCCCGTTGTGGGGAGGTCGGACCGCAGGTCCGGGTGGGGGGCTTGGCGCCGCCCCACCCCGCTGCTTCGCAGCGACCCTCCCCACAAGGGGAGGGTAAGGAGCGCACCGGCCGCCCGACCAGGGAGACGGGCGGGCGACCGGATCAGGACCTTGGACGGCAGGAGCGTTGCGCACCCCCTGCCGTCGGCCAGCCCTTATTTCTGCGGCGCCTGGTCGATGATCGACTGCATGGTCTCCTGCGCATTGGCGATGGCGCCATCGACATCGTCGCCGAAGAAGACCTCGTTGATCATCTGCGTCCACGGGCCGTTGGCGGAGTTGATCAGGTCATTGAACACCACCGAATAGGGCGTGCGGCCCTTGGCCATGGCCTCGGCGGCGATCTGGTAGCGCGGATCGAGATCCTTCAGCGCGTCCTTGGCGATGTCGCCGCGCACGGGCAGGCTGCCGTATTTGGCCAGGATGGTCTGGCCCTCGAGCGAATAGGCGAAATCGAGGAACTCCTTCACCACGGCGAGTTTCGTGGTGCCCTTGGTGACGACGAAATTGTCGCCGCCGGCAAAGGACGACCAGCCGCTGTCCTTGCCCGGCAGGAAGGTGACGCCATAGTCGATATCGGGATACTGGGTGTTGAGCGCGCCGATGGCGAAGGCGCCGGACGGCGAGATGCCGATATTGCCGGCGGCGAAGGCGGCAAAGAAGTTGGCGCCGGTGTCGGTCTGCGCGCCTGCCGGCACCAGATCCTTCTTGACCATCGACCGGTAGAGATCGATGGCGCCACGCAGCTGCGGGCTGTCCAGCGTCGCCTTGGAGCCGTCCTCGCTGAGGATGTCGCCGCCCGACGCCCAGATCAGCGGCGTGAAGGTGAAGATGTTGCAGCCGCCGCAATTGCCGGAGAAGTAGAAGCCCTTGATGTTGCCGCCGAGCGCGTTGACCTTTTCGGCGTCGGCGGCGATCTCGGCCCAGTTGGTCGGGCCTTTTTCAGGGTCGAGGCCGGCCTGCTTGAACAGCTTCTTGTTCCAGATCAGCACCGAGGCGTCGGCCGAGAAGGGCAGGCCGTAGATGTGGTCCTTGTAGGTGCCGGTCTTCACATGCGCCGGCGACAGGCTCGAGAAATAGGGCAGCGACTTCGCCCAATCGGTGATGTCCTCCAACTGGCCGGCGGCGGCGAAGGACGGCGTGTAGATCAGGTCGAGCGACAGCGCGTCGGGCGCCGTGCCGCCGGCGGCCGCCGCACCATATTTCGGGATGATCTCGGCATTGGGGATGATGTCCAGCTTGACCTGGTTGGTGTGCGCCTTGTTGTAGGCGTCGACGATCCTCGGCATGAAATTGGAGCCGTCGGCGCGCACCCAGATGTTGGCCGTCTCGGCGGCCGCGGCACTGATGCCGCCACCCAGAACGGCAGCGGCCAGGGCCAGTTTGGCAATCAGGTTCCTCATGTTCTCCTCCTCCAGTTTGGCCGCGGTCCGCGGCTTGGCGCCGATTGCGCGGCGCTTGGTTTTCAGCCATCCAGCGGATGGCCGCATGACTGCCGCACCACCAGCCGGCAAGGCAGTTTTCGAATGCCCGGCGCGGCGGGCTGGCCGCCGACCAGCGACAGCAGGGTCAGCCCCGCCTCGCGCCCGAGTGCGACCAGGTTCATGTCGACCGAGGTCAGCGGCGGGCGCGTTGCCTCGGCCAGGATCTCCCAATTGTCGAAACCGATGACGGCGACATCGCCGGGAACGCCGAGGCCGCGCTCGCGCAAGGCATCGATGACACCGCGCGCGATCTGGTCGTTGCCGCAGAAGACGGCGTCCGGCTTTTCGAGCTTGCCATCGAACAGGTGCGTCACCGCCTCGTGGCCCCAGGCTTCCGACCAGGAGCCGAGCAGCGGCTCGGTGACCGGCAAGCCGTTTTCGCTCAGCACGTCGCGATAGGCCTGCGCCCGCGCGTGCACCACGGCAAAGCTCGCTGGCCCGGTCACGTGGGCGATGCGCTTGCGGCCGAGCCGGCACAGATGCTCGACGGCCAGCCGGGCGCCGCCGGCATCGTCCGAGACGAAGGCGATGGCGTCCGGATCGGGCTGCGTGAAGGCATAGATCACCGGCACGCGCAGATTGCCGAGGTCGATGGGCAGATGGCGGTCGATGCGCTTGCCGGTGGCGATGATGCCGTCGACGCGCTTGTCGAGCATGGCGTCGACATGCATCTGGCCGAGGCGCGGATCCTCCTCGACATTGCACAGGAATACCGAGACGCCGTTGTCGACCAGTGCGTCCGAAATGCCCGACATCAGCGGCAGCGAGAAGCGGCCATAGGTATCGTTGGTGAGCAGGCCGACGGTGAAGCTGCGCCGCCTGAGCAGGCTCTGCGCCAGGCTGTTGGGCCGGAAGCCGAGACGCCGGGCCGTCTCGCGAATACGCTCGCGCGTCTCGGCGGTCATCCGCCCCTGATCGTTGAGCGCCTTCGAGGCGGTGGCGACGCTGACGCCGGCCTCGCCCGCCACGTCACGCAGAGTGACGGGCTTGGGAAAGACCTGGACAGGCTGATCGTCCGATGCCATCGCGCCGAGAATCCTTAGCTGGGAAAAGGTTTTCTCTTACAATCCGAAGAAACGGCCAGCCTTGCGGCCAACCCAGTCAAAACTGTTGGAAAAACCTTTTCTCAAATCAAGGCTAGGCTACATCCGGGGCTTGTTCAAGAGAAAAATTGCAGCCGTCCGAGGGGTGGGATTTTCGCGGTAATCGTGGGCAAGCCGGGCCACCGTCAGCGAAGTGTTAATCGCTTGCCCGCCATGGTGGTCTCCCGCCAAGACAGCAGAGCCTCGACATGTCCGATACGCCTTACAGTCCGAAAGGCCCGGCGCGGGCCTCGCAGCCCGGCAGGCGGGCAGGGCGCGACAGCCGCTCCGACGAGCGTCGCCGCGAGGCCGCCGCCATCGCCCGGCTCAAGGCGGAACTCGCGGCGCAGGCGGCGCTGATCGCCAGGCAGGAGCTTTCGCTGGCCCACAGCCGCAAGATCTTCGACCGCGCCTCGGCCGCCGCGCGCCTTGGCGTTTGGGAATGCAGCCTGCCCGACGAGCGGCTTATGTGGACCGATGTGGTCTATGATTTGTTCGACCTGCCGCGCGGCTCGGTGCTCGATCGCTCAGAGATCGTCAAGTGCTATCCGGCGGAGTCGCGCAAGGCGCTGGAAAGCCTGCGCGGCCGGGCGATCGCCGAGCGCAACGGCTTCAATCTCGATGCCGAGATCACCACCTTTGCCGGCCGCAGCCGCTGGATCCGCATCACCGCGACCGTCGAGTGCGAGGACGGTGTTCCCGTGCGTATCTTCGGCATGAAACAGGACATCACCGAGGAGAAGATCCTGTCGGACCGGATGCGCTATCTGGCCGAATATGACGTCATGACGGGGCTGGCCAACCGCGGCCGCTTCCAGGCGCGGCTTGCACATGCCGACGAGGGCCGCCCGCTCGGCGCGCTGCTGCTGATCGATCTCGACGGCTTCAAGGCCGTCAACGACACGTTCGGTCACGTCGTCGGCGACGAATGCCTGAAGGAGGCGGCAAAGCGGCTTGCCGACGGGTGCGGCGAGGCCGACCTGGTGGCGCGCGTCGGCGGCGACGAGTTCGCGGTGCTGCTTGGACCGCATCTCGACCGCGGCGCGGTCTCCGGCGTCGCGCGCCGCATCATCGAGGCAATGGGCAAGCCGGTCACGGCATGCGGCCAGTCGCTCAGGCTCGGCGCCTCGGTCGGCATCGCCTTCGCCAAAGCGACCATGCCGTGCGACCTGTTCATGCAGGCCGACACCGCGCTCTACGCCGCCAAGGCGGCAGGGCGCAACACGTTCCGCATCTTCAAGCTGGACGCCGCCGCGAAAGGCCGCAGCGCCGCGGCCTGAGGGCTAGCGGCGGCTTGTTGTACGGCCTCGCCGAAGGGGGCCCGCCCATCTCGCGCCAATGCAATCCGTGGCGTCCATCTGCATTTGGCATGCAGGGCATTCGCGAAAGGGTGCTATGACAGGCAAGCGAGCAAACTTGCTCCGGCCCCTTCCCG
The DNA here is from genome assembly GCF_042682145.1 of Mesorhizobium newzealandense. NCBI lineage: Bacteria > Pseudomonadati > Pseudomonadota > Alphaproteobacteria > Hyphomicrobiales > Phyllobacteriaceae > Mesorhizobium > Mesorhizobium newzealandense. Next base: position 175,714 of record NZ_JBHUGZ010000008.1, read on the forward strand.
ACATTCGAGGTCATTTCCGTGCGTGAACCATCGCTGCTGCCTGTGTTCGGAAAACTTGGCGTCAAGGCGCCTGTCGCCACTGTCACGGCGCCGGCCTCGTCGGCAGGCGTCGCGTTGCGGCTGCGGGAGATTCTGGCCGAGCATGGCGGCATGGTGCTGAAGCTGTCGGTCATCGCCTGGACGGTGCTGATCCTGGCCGCGGTGTTTTTCATGATGCAGGGCTGACAGAGATGGCCAACCGCTACACGCTGCGCATGGAACTGCCCCAGAGCTGGACCATCGTCGATGTCTTCACCGGCCAGCCTGCTGTGATCCGGCAAAAGGTGATGGTCGGGATGGGGCCGCGCGAGGCCGAGGACATGGTCGTGCAGATGAATGTCCGCGACGTCAAGCGCCGCGAAAGGGCGGAGGAGCGCAAGGCCTGAACTTGCCGCAGGCACTGCCCGACGGCGTCGCCTTGCCGCCGGCACTGGCCTGCCGCACCGCAAACCAGAGGATTCCCGTGAGAGCCAGCCTGAAGCAGAAGATACTGGAGGTCTGCGACCGCAAGATTTCCGAAAAAGGGCCTGGCGTCGGCGTGTCGTTCTATGCGTTTTTCGCCAACAGGAACGACGACCCCGACCTGCTGATGGAAGCCGCCGAATGGTGGATCAGAACCCACCGCCTCGACCATTTTGAAAAGGCTGAAAAGATACGCACGATGGTCGAGAACGATTAATCTTCGTTTCCATGCATGTCGTTGTCTCAAAACCGGGGCCGCTCTTGAGCGACACATTGGGCTGATCAGCCGAAGTCGGCGGCCGTCAGCACATACATGCTCTTGCGGGTGCGGTCGTAGGCCCTCGACGCCACGTCGCGGATGGCGCTGCTCTCGGTGTCGAACGTGGCGAGGTAGCCGGCTTCATTGGCCGCGGCGCCCGGCTGCATCTTGGCCATGGCATCGGCGGCGACGGAGAACGAAATCTGGAACATGCCGTCATGGCCGACGAAGCGAATGCGTTTGCCGGCTTCGTCATAGCTGCGGCTGCGGTTGGGGAATGTCAGGCTCATGTCTTCACCTCCGTGGCGGCGGCCTTCTTGACCACGCGCTTCTTCTTGGGCGTCGGATTCAGGGCTTCGGCGACGCGGTCGGCCTCTTCCTTGGCCAGCCGCAGTTCCCGCAGTCTTGCCGTCTTGATCTCCCTGGCCCTTGCCTCGGACATGTACTCGGCGGTTGCCTTGTTGCGCTCCGCCGTTTTCTTCTGCTTGTCGACAAAGCGGGCTTCAGCTTTTTCCATGATCGTCTGATTGCCTTCGGCCATCGAAGAAATCTCCCTTGTCCCTGAAATCGTGAAAACGAACTTGTCCGATAAATAGGCACTCAATCGGCAAAATTCAATTTTTTGAATTATTTGACCAACCCGCGATATCACGAAACCAGGTACCGAAATAATACTTTTGAATATTTAATTCCGGCGGCGAATAATTTTTGGCACTCCTATCTATCGAGTGCCAACGCGTCTATATAGGACGGGCGTGGCCGCCTGTGCCGGCCCCAGAAAGAAGTTCCCATGAAATTTCGGCCACTCCACGACCGCGTCGTCATTCGTCGCGCTGAAGGCGATACCAAATCCAAGGGCGGCATCATCATCCCCGACAATGCCAAGGAAAAGCCGCAGGAAGGCGAAGTCATCGCCGTCGGCCCGGGTGCACGCGACGAAAGCGGTGCGCTGATCGCACTCGACGTCAAGGCCGGTGACTTCATCCTGTTCGGCAAATGGTCGGGCACCGAGGTCAAGATCGACGGCGAGGACCTGCTGATCATGAAGGAAGCCGACATCATGGGCGTCATCGACAAGGCCGTCGAGGCCAAGAAGGCCGCCTGACCATATGAGGAGCCGGCCTTTGCCAGGCTCCGGCGAGCGGTTCACTCCACCACACGAACGGGATTAAAAAAATGTCTGCCAAGGAAATCAAATTCTCCACCGACGCGCGCGACCGCATGCTGCGCGGCGTCGAGATCCTCACCAATGCGGTGAAGGTCACGCTCGGCCCCAAGGGCCGCAACGTCATCATCGACAAGGCCTATGGCGCGCCGCGCATCACCAAGGACGGTGTCACTGTCGCCAAGGAAATCGAGCTTGCCGACAAGTTCGAGAACATGGGCGCGCAGATGGTGCGCGAAGTGGCCTCGAAGACCAACGACCTCGCCGGTGACGGCACCACCACCGCAACCGTGCTGGCCGCCTCGATCCTGCGCGAAGGCGCCAAGCTGGTCGCCGCCGGCATGAACCCGATGGACTTGAAGCGCGGCATCGACCAGGCGGTCACCGCCGTCGTTGGGGAAATCAAGGCGCGGGCCAAGAAGGTCAAGTCGTCGGCCGAGATCGCACAGGTCGGCACCATCGCCGCCAATGGCGATGCCAGCGTCGGCGACATGATCGCCAAGGCGATGGACAAGGTCGGCAATGACGGCGTCATCACCGTCGAGGAAGCCAAGACCGCCGAGACCGAACTCGACGTCGTCGAGGGCATGCAGTTCGACCGCGGTTATCTATCACCCTATTTCGTCACCAATGCCGACAAGATGCGCGTCGAGCTGGAAGAGCCCTACGTGCTCATCCACGAGAAGAAGCTCGGCAATCTGCAGGCGATGCTGCCGATCCTCGAAGCGGTGGTGCAGAGCGGCAGGCCGCTGCTGATCATCTCCGAGGACGTCGAAGGCGAAGCGCTCGCCACGTTGGTCGTCAACAAGCTGCGCGGCGGCCTCAAGGTCGCGGCCGTCAAGGCGCCCGGCTTCGGCGATCGCCGCAAAGCGATGCTGGAAGACATCGCCGTGCTCACCGCCGGCCAGATGATCTCCGAGGATCTCGGCATCAAGCTCGAAAACGTCACCATCGAGATGCTCGGCCGCGCCAAGCGCGTGCTGATCGAGAAGGACACCACCACGATCATCGACGGCGCCGGCACCAAGGCGACCATCCAGGCGCGTGTCGCGCAGATCAAGGGCCAGATCGAGGAGACGACGTCCGACTACGACAAGGAAAAGCTGCAGGAGCGGCTGGCCAAGCTCTCCGGCGGCGTTGCCGTCATCCGCGTCGGCGGCGTCACCGAGTCGGAAGTCAAGGAAAAGAAGGACCGCATCGACGACGCGCTGAACGCGACGCGCGCGGCGGTTGAAGAAGGCATCGTGCCCGGCGGCGGCGTGGCTCTGCTGCGCGCAAGGTCGGCGCTTGCCGGCCTGACCGGCGCCAACGAGGATGTCACCGCGGGCATCTCGATCGTGCTCAGGGCACTCGAAGCGCCGATCCGCCAGATCGCCGAGAATTCAGGCGTCGAAGGCTCGATCGTCGTCGGCAAGCTCACCGACAGCAAGGACCACAATCAGGGCTTCGATGCCCAGAATGAGGTCTATGTCGACATGATCAAGGCAGGCATCGTCGACCCGGCGAAAGTGGTGCGCACCGCACTGCAGGATGCAGGCTCGATCGCGGCCCTTCTGATCACCGCGGAAGCGATGATCACCGACATCCCGGCCAAGGATGCCGCACCTGCGGGTGGCGGCGGCGGTGGCATGGGCGGCTACTAAAGATTCAGGTGATGCCGGCCTGCAAACGGCGGTTTCCTGCGCTTCCGGTGCTCACGTACGAAAAGTACGCTCCGCTCCGGTTCTCGGAAACCACCGTTTTCGACTCGGCCTGACCTGAATCTCGCCACGCTGGCTCTTACCGGAGTCGACATCGAGATAAATACCGCCGGGGGATTTTCTCCCGGCGCACAGGCCTCTAGCCCAGGAGACGGATCCATGATCACGTTCGTGCAGAAGCCAGAGACGGTCGTCACGACCGAACCCACCGAGGAAAGCCGCTTCGACCGCATCCGCAGGATTGCCGCCGACAAGCACAAGAAATCCGACTCGGACACGGCAACGCCACAAAAGGGCGAACCCAAACGCCCGATGTGAATCTGCGGCGCCGCCGCTGCCTTCCACGCAACGCCGGCACCACATCGCACGTCAGAGGCGCGGGTCGACCGCGCGGGCCGAGCGTGGTCCAGCCAGACACCTTCCTGTCGGCGGTATCGGCGTGTCCGGTATTGTCATTATATTAGCTTCAGCGCATATTTATCCGGCAGTGGGCCCTTGGCCGCCAAGGCGTCCAAGGGCGCCTGCAGTTGTTCCGAAAAATAAATCGCTCCGTGCCGCTCGAATTATGGAGCAGCCACGAGACAATGACATTTGGAGGAAATACCCATGAAAGTGATTATTTTGGCAAACTATGCGCCTCATGCCGCCAAAGGATTGATGCAAGGCTCGGACAGGCAAGCTGCGGTCAAGGCGCTTTTTGAAAGCGTTGGCGGCAAGGTGACCAGCGTGATGTTCACGCGCGGCATCTATGACGTCGTCGTCAATGGCGAGGTGCCGGACCAGTCCGCGGGGATTGGCATGTCCCTTGCGGTGCGGGCGAGCGGCTCGCTGACCGAGATGGTTGTCCTGGAAGAACTCGACATGAAGGCAGTGATCGCGGCTGCCAACAAGGCTGCCGGCGCGTACAAACCCGCGGGCTGATAGGACTTGCCTTCTTGATCAAGGCAGCACGGTTCGATGGACGTGCCGTGCTGCCCGAGTGTCGGATGGCGCATCTTCTCCCGACTTTCGCGGCGACCGTAATTCACGCTAGTATCGTGCGGTGGTCGTTTGGTGCAGGGAGCTTGCGGAAACGAAACCGCGATTCTCGATACGGAGACAAGCCATGTTTGCGGCCAAGGCCATCGACACGTCGGACAAGGCGGCGTTCTACCGCGACCTCGCCACGCAACTGAAAGCGCTGCTCGACGGCGAGCGCGATTCGATCGCCAACGCCGCCAACACCGCGGCGCTGATCTTCCAGATGGTGCCGGACCTCAACTGGGCCGGTTTCTATTTCCTGCAATCCGATGAGGAAATGGTGCTCGGCCCCTTCCAGGGCAAGCCGGCCTGCGTGCGCATCGCGGTTGGCAAGGGCGTCTGCGGAACGGCGGTCGAACTCGGCACCTCTATGCTGATCAAGGACGTGCACGATTTCCCCGGCCACATCGCCTGCGACGCCGACTCGCGCTCGGAACTGGTCGTGCTGCTCGAGGACGATGACGGCGTCTTCGGCGTGCTCGATCTCGACAGTCCGTTGCCCGGCCGCTTCGACAAGGCCGACCAGGCCGGCATCGAGACGCTGGCGGCGATCTATGCCGCCGCGAGCTCGTTCGAGGACTGAACCGCACCATTTTTTGAGCAGGTCGGCGGGTCGCGCAAGTCCTGCTTGGGATGCCGGCCCTGTCAAGCCGGACCTATGGATTGGTCTTCAGCTCGCGAGTGAAAGCTGCGGCCGTCATATCGATCAGTTGCGCGTGGATAGCACCGCGCGATCGTTCTCCGCCATCGTCGCAAACCGGATCACCGATCTGTTCGGACGCAATGATCTCGGAAGCGCCGGGTTTGCACTCGCCAAACATGCTGTAGTGGCTCGCATCGTCGATCGTCGCATAGCTTGCCTTTGAAATCGCTTTTGCAATCCCGGAGGCGTCGGTGGTCACCGGGATCTTCCCCGGTCGGCCAAGATTGACGATATCGACCGGAATACTGATGCCGGCAAAACTTTTGTCGTCAAAGATATCGGCTGGGGCGGGATCGATCGCCATGGCAAATTGAATGCGCTCATCCCGGTTGTCACGGCCGGCGGGCTGCAAATCCATGGCATGAAGATCAACCCCGCTTTGCCTGACCCAGTCGCAAAGAGAAACATTGAGCAGGTCGGTATCGCAATAGGCCACCAGCAGCTTAGGGTCGACGCGGGCGCCGGCTATTGCGAGCGCTGTGTTGCCGCCCATGGAAAGACCAAGGGCGGCAATTTTGCCTTGCTCGAGGTGATTTTGGAAGAAGGGGTCCCTACCCATTGCATTCAGGGTTGCGGTGAGGTCGGCGGGCCGCAACCAGAGTTTCATCGTTTCGGCTGCGGACTTGTTTCTCCCCGTATTGCCTGGATGCGTCGGGGCGGCGACGACGAATCCCTGCCTAGCCAAGGGCGTCGCAATCCAGCTCAAGGCTTGCGGGTTTCCCGCCAGGCCGGCGCCATGCGAAAGCAGGATGAGCGGAAATTTTCCGCCAGAGATTGGCGCATTGCGCATGGCGGGCGTGCCGACGAACAACGCGTTGTCGCCAAGCGTAACCGCCTCGCCGCCCGGTTGTGCCGGATACCAGACTGTCACATCGAGATTGATGCCGCGCTCCCTGGAAGGGGCAGGAAGCTGACGCACGCCGACATTGTCGCTGGCGTCGGCCGCGTGTGGCATCAGCGCCATGGAAACAACGATGGCGCATAGTATGGTCCAGAATTTCATTGAGATCTCCATTGTCGAACGCCTGGCGCCATGGCGGAGAGAAGGCGACTTGAGCTTCTCGGCCAGTTGACGGTCATCTTCGGTTGCTGTGTTCACGCCGCGATATCAGCGGAGCCGAACGAAGCCGGCGACCTCGATCGCGATCGAGGACGTGCTTGATCGCGATTTGGTACCGCCCGATGCCGGATGGCGTGCAGGGCTTTAGCTGCTGGCCAGGGTTGCAGGCGAGGGGGATGTGCCCTGCGCGTTCCGGTCTCGCCAGGCGAGCGGGGTCATGTCCGTCATGCGGCGGAACTCGCGGTTGAAGTTCGACTTGGTCTGGAAGCCGACCGCAAGCATGATCTCGGTCACCGACTGATCGGTGTCGGTCAGCAGCCGGCAGGCCTCGGCGATGCGGTACTCGTTGACATATTGCGAGACGTTCCTGGCGGTCGCCCGGTTGATCGCCGCCGAAATCTGCCGTGCTGGAATGCCGGCGCGCCGGGCAAGGCGGTTGAGGTTCAGGTTGGCGTCCCGGTAGAGCTTTTTCTCCTGCATCAGTCCCTCGACCCTACGAAGAGTGTCGGCGTCTTCACCGGTGTCGATCGGGGAGGAGGCCTCGGCGGGTTCCGGGGCGTTGAGCGGGACATGGCTCTGGCTGGCCGCCGCCGCCGCCACGCCGACAAGGACGAGGATGAAAAGGTTGGCGATGCCGATCACCGTCGCCGCGCGGTCGCTGTGGCCGGATGCCACCTCGAAGGACACCAACATGTCGACCATTCCCGACAGGCACAGCGTCACGGCCGCAGCGATGATGGCGCGGTAGGCCGGGACCGCGCCGTCGAAAGGCGCCAGGCGAAGGCCGTCGGCGCCGGAACGCAGCAGCCAGAGAATGGCGGCCGCGTAGATGAAATCGATTGATACCAGCGCTGCGTCGACCGCGTCGCGCCAGACAATCACCAGCACGAAGACGATGGCGGCTGGCGTCGCATGGAGTGCCAGCAAGGCCGGCCATCGGCGGTCGTTGGTGCGGACGAGCTTGGAGACGCCGGCATAGAGCAGCGATGGCATGATCGCGGCGGACACGGGCGCGATGTAGCCCACCGCGCTGATGCCATAGCCCCAGCGCAGGCCGGTGAGCACCGATTGCAGCGCGGCGAGCAGGATCAGGCCGAGAAACGGCAGGTTGGGTGCTGCCTCATCCTCCCGCCTGGCGACGACCCAAAGCAGGATGAACAGCAACAGGGCGACGACAAAGGGCAGGGGAACAAACGGCATGGTCGGTTGCGGGCTCGTGTGCTGATGCGCAGCGGACCGTAGCCGATGTGGTTTTGATTCCCAAACTCGCCGATTGCGCGGTTCTCAGTCGAACTTCACCAATATCAGGCTGAAGCAGCCGATGAACAGGAAGGCCGAGAAGGCGAGCGCCAGCGGGCGCAGGCCGCGCGAGCGCAACTGTGAGATGTCGGCCTGCAGGCCCATGGCGGCCAGCCCCATGGTCAGCATGATGGTGGTGGCAAGCGCCATCGCCGATTTCACCTCGGCCGGCACGGTGACGAGGCTGTTCAGCGCGACCACGGCGACGAAGGCGGCGACGAACCACGGCATGGGCGGTCGCGCCGCCGACGGGTCGCTGCCCTTGCGGCGCGCCATCAGGCCGAGCGCGATCACCATCGGCGCCAGCATGGCGACGCGGGTCAGCTTGGCGACGGTGGCGATCTCGCCGGACTGGGTGCCGTTCTGGAAGCCGGCGCCGATGACTTGCGCGACCTCGTGGATCGAGGCGCCGGCCCACAGGCCGAAAGCGTGCTGGTCGAGGCCGAGCAGGGGCGCCAGCAGCGGGAAGCCGAGCATGGCGACGGTGCCGAACAGCGTGATCGAGGCGACGGCGTAGGTGACGTCCTCGTCGCGCGCCTCGGTGACGATGTTGGTGGCGACGATGGCCGAGGCGCCGCAGATCGAGGTGCCGGCGGCGATCAGCTGCGCCAGCCTGGCGTCGACGCCGATCAGCCGGCCGAGCGTGATGGTGAAGACGAAGGTGGCGCCAAGCGTCAGCGCGACGATGCCGACACCACCGGCGCCGATCGACACCACCTGGCCAAGCGTCAGCTGGAAGCCGAGCAGCACGATGGCGAAACGCAGCAGCCGGCGCTGCGAAAAGGCGATGCCGGCCCTGGCGTGGGCGGGCGTGCCGAGCACGTTGGAATAGATCATGCCGGCGACGACGGCGAGGATCATCGGGCTGAACAGAGCGAAGCCGGAGACATTGCGGGCCGAGAAGGCGACACCGGTGATCATCGCGACAAGCACGATGCCAGGCACGATGCCGTTCCATACCGAATTGAGCGACTTTCGCCCTTGGGCGAGTTCGGCGGAAATCAGACTTTTCGGAATATCGTTCGCGATGTGGATAAGGGAAGACAATGCAATGCTCCAGGCGAGTACGCCGGAGGAATGCCATTCCTGGACCGATCTTTCCAACGAATTATTTTCGTCAGAATGATCGATTTTTACGAACGATTGCGGTTTCGCCTCGATGCAGGGATCAGCAGGTACTTTTAGGCGACATCCGCTAGAGCTGCGCTTCGATGGCCGCCTTGTCTATGACCGACCAGACATGCCTGATCCTGCCGTCGAGAAATTCATAGAAGACGTTCTCGCTGAAGGAGACTTTCCTGCCGTTCACCGGCAGTCCAAGGAAGTTTCCCGTTGGCGTGCAGTTGAATTGAAGCCGGCTGGCTATGAACGGCGTGTCGGAGACCAGCAATTGGATGTCGAAATACAGGTCCGGGATCTCGGAAAAGTCCCGCTCCAGCATCTTGCGATACCCGGCCAGTCCGATCCGGTCGCCATTGTAGTGCGCCTCGTCGTGAACGAAGCGATGGAGATTTCGCCAGTCCTGATTGTTGAGGCAAGCGATGTAGCCGAGATAGGTGTCGGTAAGATCGGTGTCGGTCACGGCGATGGCTCCGGTGCAAATCCCGAACTTGCGGTTCGGCACAGCTCAAAATGGGAAGATAGAACGACCGCGGATTCAATCCAGATGGATTGTACTCCGACGTCAGTAGTCCAGCGGTCGACCGGCAGCCGCCAGCCGACCCCTGGGCGTGACGCCCGGCTCGAATGCGCCTGGCTAGAACATGCCGCGGTCGTTGCTCCGCCGGTCGTCTTCCACCAGATGCGGCTGATAAATTCCGGCTCGTGCCGTTCGCCGCCACGGCCGGGCCGGGTCTCCCGGATTGTTGTCGATATCGACGACGGCGATCGAGGGTGTTCCATCTGCTGGGCATTGCACCGCCCACCGGCCGCCGGGAGCAACGATGCCCGAAGGGGCGGTCAGGCCGTGTTGCGCAGCGACCGAGAAACTGGCCCAATAGTTGTTGCTTGCCGCGTGTCCCTGCATCTCGACGGCGAGAGCCGGGCTATCGGCGGCCGAGCCGGTTGTCGAGAACAGGACGCAATCGACATCGAGCCTCTCATAGTCGACGAAAATCTCCGGAAAGTGCGATTCCATGCCAAGCGCGCAGCCGAAGCGGAGCCCATCGACCTCGAACGTCACCGGGATCGAACCTGGCGTGTACATGAACGAGATCTTGGTGATCGAGAGCATACGCTCGTCGTAGCGCGTCACCAGTTCGCCCCGATCGGAGACGACATACAGGCTGTTGTGCGGCCGGCGCGGTTGGCTGAGCTGATGCACCGAACCGAAGACCGTCCACAATCCAAGCTCGCGTGCAAGTGCGCGCGTCGCCTCCAATTCCTCGCGCAGGACGGTCCATTCGAACCGGGTCCAATCGGCAGGCCCGATTGCTTGGGGACCGCTGGCGGACATGATGCGCTTGTTGGGGGAGCAGATCGCACCTTCGGGAAAGTGCAGCAACCTTGCTCCGGCCTGCCGCGCCTCTTTCATCAGGCGTCGCATCTCCAGCCCGCTGTCGCGCAGCTTGGAGATGTTGCGAGGGTCATCATGGACAGTGGTTTGCGCCACGGCCAATCGCAGCGACCTGGCTTCGGGCTCCGGATTGTCCGGCCCACTGCTGTGAAAATGCCTGAGCGCGGCCGTGTAGGACTCGCCCGTCTTGGCAGCGCGAGCTCGCACACTACGTTTGAAATTTGCGTTTTGCGTCATTGTCATGGCCTTTCACGTCCCGAATGGAGTTCCCCAGCAACCTCATGCGAAACGATCGGACCAAAGACAGCGGCCTGAGACTCGAAGTCCCTTTGCCTCCGTTCAAGACCGTGCTGGGGACAGCCCTTGGAGGTTCGGCGCAGGCCACGCCGCGCCGATGATGCCGATGCGATCCTGCTTCGTCAACTCCGTCTAGCCGCGATAGCGCAAGGCGTCGACCAGCAGCGAGAAGGCGGGCGTCGCCTGCCGGCGGCTGGGGTAATAGAGGTGGTAGCCGGGGAAGGGCGGGCACCAATCGGCAAGCACCCGCACCACTGCGCCACTGGCAAGGTGCACCCGCACCTGGTCCTCGGGCAGATAGGCAAGAGCCAATCCGGCAAGCACGGCATTCAGCCGCAGCGCGGCCGTGTTGAACACCAGTTGGCCCTCGACGCGCACCTTCAGTTCGCGTCCTGCCTTTTCGAATTCCCAGGCATAGAGGCCGCCATAGGTCGGCAGGCGCAAATTGATGCAGTTATGGGTGGTCAGGTCCTGCGGCGTGCGCGGCTTTGGCCGGGTGGCGAAGTAGGAAGGTGAACCGACCACGGCCATGCGCATGTCGGGACCGATGCGCACCGCGATCATGTCGCGAGCCACCTGTTCGCCAAGCCGCACGCCGGCGTCGTAGCGCTCGGCGACGATGTCGGTCAGGCCATAGTCGACGATGATCTCTATCTTGATGTCGGGATAGTGCGGTAGCAGCCGGGCGATCGCCGGCCACAGGACAGCATCGGCGGCGTGCTCGCCGGCGGTGATGCGGATGGTGCCGGCGGGTTTTTCGCGCAACGCGCTCAACGCGGTCAGCTCGGTCTCTATCTCATCGAGCCTTGGTCCGACGGTGCGCAACAGGCGCTCGCCCGCCTCGGTCGGCGAGACGCTACGCGTGGTGCGGGTCAACAGCCTCAGGCCCAGCCGTTCCTCCAGCGCGCGCACCGTGTGGCTGAGCGCCGATTGCGAGACGCCGAGCTTGGCCGCCGCCCGGGTGAAGCTCTCTTCACGCGCCACGGCGAGAAAGGCGGTCAGCTCGTTGAGATTATCGCGGGGCATTCATGAGTCCTTCTCATAAGTTCATGCCGGATATAGCAGCTAATCGCGGCCAATCGCAGGCCCTAAATAGGCGTCATCACAATCGGGCGCCCAAAATCAGGCGGCCATGAGAAATGGCGGCAGCTACTTGCCTCGTTTGAAGGCGGGCCCAGGAAAAGGGACAAAACCATGGATATCAAGCGAAGCGGTTCTCAAGCCTCGGGCAAGGGTCCGGGCGACTGGTTCACCGGCACGGTGCGCATCGATCCGCTGTTTCAAGCCATCGCACCGGCGCGCGCGGCCGGTAATGCCGTCACCTTCGAGCCCGGCGCGCGCACCGCATGGCACACCCACCCGCTCGGCCAGCTGCTGATCGTTACCGCCGGTTGCGGTCGCGTGCAGCGCGAGGGCGGCCCGGTCGAGGAGATCCGGCCCGGCGACGTGGTTCGCTTCGAGCCGGGCGAGAAGCACTGGCATGGCGCGGCACCGACCACCGCCATGACCCACATCGCCATCCAGGAAGCGCTGGACGGCAAGGCCGTCGACTGGATGGAGCACGTCAGCGACGCGCAATACCAGGCCTGATTGCCGGAGCCAGCAAGAAATGTCCATGCCCGCGACCGCACCACACAAGACGGCCATCCTGGCGATCATCCTCGTCAGCTATGTCATGATCGTGCTCGATACCTCGATCGTGCTCACCGGCTTGCCCAGGATCCATCAAGGCCTCGGCTTCACGGATGCCGGGCTGGCATGGGTGCAGAGCGCCTATACCTTGACCTTCGGCGGCTTCCTGCTTTTGGGGGCGCGTGCGGGAGACATTCTGGGCCGCCGGCGCATGCTCATCGTCGGTCTCGCCCTGTTCACGGTTGCCTCGCTGGCGATCGGTATGGCGCAATCGGCGGCCTGGATGATCAGCGCGCGGGCAATCCAGGGCCTCGGCGCCGCCATCCTGGCGCCCTCGACGCTCGCTTTGCTGCAGACCACCTTCGCCGAAGGCTCCGAGCGCACCCGTGCCGTGTCCTATTACAGCGCCGTGGCCGGCGTCGCGGCAAGCGTCGGCCTGGTGTTGGGCGGCGTGCTTGCCGACTGGATCTCCTGGCGCGTCGGCTTCTTCATCAATCTCCCCATCGGCATCGCCATGATCATCGCCGCGCGCCGATACATCGTGGAAACCGAGCGGCGCGCCGGTGCGCTCGACATCGTGGGCGCCCTGACCTCGACCGTCGGCATGACAGCACTTGTCTACGGCTTCATCCGCTCGGCCGACACCGGCTGGACGAATGCCGGCACGATCGCGTCGCTGGCCGGCGCCGTGCTGCTGCTTGGCGTCTTCGTCGTCAACGAGTGGAAGGCAAGGCAGCCGATCATGCCGCTGCGGCTCTTCGCCAGCCGCGAGCGCGCCGGTGCATACGCTGCCCGCATCCTGTTCCTGGGTGCCATGATCGGCTTCTTTTTCTTCACCACGCAATATCTGCAAGGCGTGCTCAACTACAGGGCGTCGCTGACCGGCATGGCCTTCCTGCCGATGACCATGGTGAATTTCGCCGTGGCGATGGTGGTGCCGCAGCTGACGCGCCGGTTCGGCAATGGCCGCCTGCTGGCCGGCGGCCTCACCCTCTGCCTGCTGGGGATGGCCTGGCTGAGCCGCGCCTCGTTCGACACGGCCTACCTGACCGGGGTGGCACTGCCGATGGTGCTGATCGGCGCCGGGCAAGGCATGGCGCTCAGCCCGCTGACCACGTCGGGCATTGCCGGCGTGGCCCCCCAGGATGCGGGAGCCGCCTCGGGCGTCGTCAACGTCGCCCACCAGCTCGGCAATTCGCTCGGCCTCGGCGTGCTTGTTGCCGTCGCCGCGGTCGGCGCCGGCGCGCTCGATGGAAGAGAGCTGCTCGCCTACCGCGTCGGCACGGCACTCACCGCCGGCTCCGCCATGCTGGCGCTGGCGCTGCTGATCGTCTGCGCGCTGATCGTGCGGCCGCGCAAGGCGGCACAGGCGGTTGTGACCGGCGCGAACGCCTGAGCTCCAGATAGGATAGGGCCAGCGGCCTTCAAACAGGAATTGAGAGAGAACCACGATGCAAAAACGCACACTCGGAACAAGCGGCCTGGAGGTTTCGGCGATCGGCCTCGGCTGCATGGGGCTGAGCTTCGGTCTCGGGCCTGCCACGGACATGAAAGAGGCAATTGGCGTGATCCGGTCGGCCGTTGAGCGCGGCGTGACCCTTTTCGATACCGCCGAGGGCTACGGACCGTTCGTCAATGAGGAACTGGTCGGCGAGGCGCTTGAGCCGGTTCGCGATCAGGTTCTGATCTGCACGAAGTTCGGCTTCAAGATCAACGAGAAGCGCGAGATGGTTGGGCTCGACAGCCGGCCGGCGCATATCCGCGAGGTTGTCGACGCTTCGCTGAAGCGTCTGCGGACCGACCGCATTGACCTTCTTTACCAGCACAGGGTCGATCCGGCCGTGCCGATGGAGGATGTCGCCGGCGCGGTGAAGGCGCTCATCGCAGAAGGCAAGGTCAAGCATTTCGGACTGTCCGAGGCGAGCACCGTGAACATCCGCAAGGCTCATGCCGTGCAGCCGGTGGCGGCGATCCAGGACCACTATTCCTTGTGGATGCGCGAGCCCGAGCAGACGAAGTTTGCAGTCTGCGAAGAGCTTGGCATCGGCCTCGTCGCCTGGGGGCCGCTTGGCCAGGGGTTCCTCACCGGCGCGATCACCAGGGACATGACGTTCGACGACCCCAACGACCTGCGAAAGGATTTCCCGCGCTTCACCCCGGATGCACTGGAGGCCAACTTCAAGGTGGTCGATTTCCTGAAGGGGCTTGCCAGTCGCAAGGTCATCACACCGGCGCAGATCGCGCTCGCCTGGTTGCTGGCCCAGAAGCCATGGATCGTACCGATACCGGGCGGCACGAAGGTGGCGCATCTCGATGACAATCTGGCTGCGGCAGACGTCGAACTGACGGCCGAAGACCTGGCCGAAATCGACGCAGCCTTTGCCACCATCGACATCAAGGGCGCTCCGCTGTCGGCGGGGCTCGACGCCGCGATTGATCGTTAAGCAACAAGGAGAACAAAATGCAAAAGCGCACACTTGGAAACAGCGGTCTCGAAGTCTCGGCCATCGGGCTGGGCTGCATGGGCATGAGCCAGTCATACGGGCAACCGATGGAGACGGCGGATGCTGTCCGCCTGATCCGGGCGGCGTTCGAGCGCGGCGTCACCTTCTTCGACACCGCGGAGGTCTATGGCCCGTTCAAGAATGAGGAGGTCATCGGTGAGGCGCTGCAGCCAATCCGCGACCAGGTGGTGATCGCCACCAAGTTCGGCATCGACATCGCTGGTACAGCCGGACACGACGGCATGGACAGCCGGCCGGAGCATATTCGCGACGTCGTCGAGGCCTCGCTCAAACGGCTGAGGACCGACCACATCGACCTCCTCTACCAGCACCGCGTCGATCCGGTCGTACCCATCGAAGAGGTGGCCGGCGCGGTGAAGGACTTGATCCAACACGGCAAGGTGAAGCATTTCGGCCTCTCCGAGGCGGGCGTGCGCACGATCAGGCGCGCGCATGCGGTGCAGCCGGTCGCCGCGCTGCAAAGCGAATACTCGCTGTGGTGGCGGGAGCCCGAGGAGGCGATCCTGCCGGTCCTCGAAGAACTGGGGATCGGCTTCGTGCCCTTCAGCCCCCTGGGCAAGGGCTTCCTCACCGGCGCCATCAACGCCAACACGACGTTCGACAGCAGCGACTTCCGCAACACCGTCCCGCGTTTTGCAGAGGAGGCCCGGAAGGCGAACCAGGTTCTGGTCGATGCGATCGTCGCGATCGCAGCCGAGAAGAAGGTGACCCCTGCACAGGTCGCGCTCGCCTGGTTGCTGGCGCGGAAGCCGTGGATCGTTCCGATCCCCGGCACGACGAAGCTCAATCGCCTCGAGGAGAACATCGGATCGTCCGCCGTTGCGCTGACGGTGGACGATCTTCGCAATATCGAGAGCGCGGTCTCGGCGATTGCCGTGCAGGGAGAGCGCTATTCCCCGCAACAGGCGGCAAGGATCGATCGCTGAGCGCCACCGGATCAGGCCCGGCCGGCGATCTCAACTGACGCCGTCGGCCTACAGGCAATAATCAGAAAGGAAAGACCATGAGCGAGAACATCAGGGGCAAGGTTGTTGTTATCACCGGCGCCAGCAGCGGGCTCGGCGAAGCCGCCGCAAGGCTTCTGGCGAAAGAGGGCGCAAAGCTGGTGCTCGGCGCGCGCCGTCTCGACCGGCTGCAGGCGCTCGCCGGCGAGCTGTCGCTGGGCAAGGACGCCATCCTGGCGACCGACGTGACCGATGTCGGTCAGGTGCGCCGTCTCGTCGATCATGCGGTCAAGGTTCATGGCCGGGTCGACGTCATCATCAACAATGCCGGCCTGATGCCGCACTCGCCGCTGGAGCGCGGCAAGGTCGAGGACTGGGACCGGATGATCGACGTCAACATCAAGGGCGTGCTCTACGGCATCGCAGCCGCGCTGCCGCACATGAAGGCGCAGAAGAGCGGCCACATCATCAACGTGTCGTCGGTGGCCGGCCACAAGGTCGGGCCGGGCGGCGCCGTCTATGCCGCCACCAAGCATGCGGTGCGCATCATCTCGGAAGGCCTGCGCCAGGAGGTAAAACCCTACAACATCCGCACCACCATCATCTCGCCGGGCGCGGTGGCGACCGAATTGCCCGACAGCGTCACCGAGCCCGATGTCGCCGAAGGCGTGCGCGCGCTCTACGACCGCGTGGCGATCCCGGCCGATTCCTTCGCCAGGACGGTGGTCTTCGCCATGAGCCAGCCCGACGAGGTCGACATCAACGAGATCCTGTTCCGGCCGACGGCCCAGGAGTATTGAGCTCGCAAGGATCGCGTTCGGATCGGCGGCAGTAGCTCAGCTTGAAATTTGGCTTTGCGCGAACTCGCGTCTTGCGGCCGTGAAAACCTCGCGGGCGGCGTCCGCATTCATGGCGGCGATTGCGAGGCCAACAATGATATCTGGCCAGGCCGAGTTCCACACGAATGCCGTGACCAGGCCGGCGGCAATGATCGCGACATTCGCCAGGACGTCGTTGCGGGCCGACAGGAATGCCGCATGGGTAAGACTGCCGCTGTGATGGCGATAGCGAGCCAGCATGAGCGCGCACGACAGGTTAACGAGGATCGCACCAGCCGCGGTAAGCGTTAGCGGAACGGGCGCTGGCGGGATCGGGATGTTGAATTTCTCCCAGGCCGTCCAAAGGGTCGCCAAAGCCGGGATCAGAAGGACTCCCGCCAGCGCCATTCCGAGCCGCGCTCGGTTGCGGATGGTCCAGCCCAGCGCGACCATGATCAGCAGGTTGACGGATGCATCCTCGAGAAAATCGATGCTGTCCGCGAACAGCGAAACCGATCCGATCCAAACGGCTACGGCAAACTCGATTCCGAAATAACCAAGGTTCAGGATGGCGACCATCCGCACCGCTTTGTTCAGCGTCCCGGTCATATTTCGTCCATCGATCAATTGCCGTTACCGCAAGGCATGTCGCGATTCCATGACATGAGACATTATCGATTGAGCGGCCGGCTTGACAGCGCTGCTCTTCCTGCTCCAGCTTGACGCCATGTTCGTCCTTGCGCCTGCCAACACCAAGCGACGCCGCCCCTGCACAGTGCGGAGCGGCAAGCTGATTGCGCGACGACAAAGACCGGTACGATAGACCCGGTTCGTTCGTTTCCAGCCCCGCCCGCGACAGCCGCCGGCGGGGTTTTTCATGTCTGGAGCAATGCGATGACCATCAATCCTTCCATCCGGCTTCGGCCGGCCGAGCCGGCGGACGCCGCCGCGATCAGGGATATCGTGCGCGCCGCCTATGCCAAATGGGTGCCGGTGATCGGCCGCGAGCCGCTGCCGATGCGCGCCGACTATGCCAAGGCCGTTGCCGAGCATCCATTCGATCTCGCCGTCGAGGATGGCGCCATTGTCGGGATGATCGAAACCATGCTGGCAGAGGATCACCTCTGGATCGAGAATGTCTGCGTTGCGCCGCAGGCGCAGGGCAGGGGCATCGGCCGGCTGCTGCTGGAGCAGGCCGAACGCAAGGCGATCGAAGCGGGACGCCGCGAGTTGCGCCTGCTGACCAACGGCGCCTTCGAGGCCAATGTGTCGCTCTACAAAAGATGCCGTTATATCGTGGACCGGGAAGAGCCGTTCATGAATGGTGTGACGGTCTATATGAGCAAGAGGCTTGCAGGCTGATGCGGAGCGGTCCGCCCCAGGACGACGAAGTCATACTGCACACGCTGGCTCAATCACTTGGCTCTTGCGTTTGACAGCGGCGTTTGCGCATCGTTATCTCCAGCCACATATGACGGCCGGCACGGCCATGCGGTGCACCCCAGGGAGAAAACCATGTCACACAATCTGCAGTTCTATATCGATGGCGCGTGGGTCGATCCGGTTGTGCCCAATACGTTCGACGTCATCGATCCGTCGAACGAGGATGCCTTCGCGCAGATTTCGCTCGGCTCCAAGGCCGATGTCGACAAGGCGGTGGCCGCCGCCAAGCGCGCCTTCAACACGTTTGGTTTCACCGAGGTCGGCGAGCGGCTCGAGCTGCTGAACCGCATCATCGCGGTCTACAAGAAGCGCAGCGCCGATCTGGCGCTGGCCGTGTCGCGCGAGATGGGTGCGCCGCGCCAGTTCGCGCTCGACAGCCAGGTCGGCGTCGGCCTCGCGCATCTGCAAAAGATGGCCGACGTGCTGAAGTCGTTCGAGTTCCGCCATGTGAAGGGCAGCTCGCTGGTGGTCAAGGAGCCGATCGGCGTCGTCGGCCTGATCACGCCGTGGAACTGGCCGCTGAACCAGATCACCTGCAAGGTCGGTCCCGCCCTTGCCGCCGGCTGCACCATGGTGCTCAAGCCCTCCGAGATCGCGCCGCTCGACGCCATCATCTTCGCCGAGATCCTCGACGAGGCCGGCGTGCCGAAGGGCGTGTTCAACCTCGTCAATGGCGATGGACCGGGCGTCGGCCAGGCGCTGTCCAGCCACCCCGACATCGACATGATGTCGTTCACCGGGTCGACCCGCGCCGGCATCCTGGTGGCCAAGGCCGCCGCCGACACGGTCAAGCGCGTGCATCAGGAGCTTGGCGGCAAGTCGGCCAACATCCTGTTCCCCGATGTCGACCTCGCCAACGCCGTCACCAAGGGCGTCGCCGGCTGCTTCGGCAACAGCGGCCAGTCCTGTAACGCGCCGACGCGCATGTTCGTGCCGCGCGACCGCCACGACGAGGCCGCCGGCTATGCCAAGGCGGCGGCGGAAAAGTTCACAGTCGGTCCGGCCGACGCTGCCGGCACCAGGCTCGGCCCGGTCGTCAGCCAGATCCAGTTCGACAAGATCCAGGACCTGATCCAGAGCGGCATCGACGAAGGCGCGACGCTGGTCGCCGGCGGCCCCGGCCGGCCCGCCGAACTCAACCGCGGCTATTACATCAGGCCGACCGTGTTCGCCGACGTCACCCATGACATGCGCATTGCCCGCGAAGAAATCTTCGGGCCGGTGCTGGCGATCATGCCCTATGACAGCGTCGACGAGGTGATCGACACCGCAAACGACACCGTCTACGGCCTGGCCTCCTACATCCAGGCCAAGGACATGAAGAAGGCGCGCGAAGTGGCGGCGCGCATGCGCACCGGCAATGTCTACATCAACTATCCGACCTGGGACGCCGGCCTGCCGTTCGGCGGCTACAAGCAGTCGGGTAACGGTCGCGAATATGCCGAATACGGGCTCGAGGATTTCCTCGAGATCAAGGGCATCGCCGGTTACGAGGCGGCCGAATAGGTACGACCCGGTTTCGCCAAGGGCCGCCCTGATGATGCGCGGCCCGCCACCCCCCCATGCTTGCCAATTGGCAGATACGTGCTATATATCTGCCAATAGTGAGGAGCAAAATGCAGCTTCAGCCCATAGTCACCACACCGGCCACGGTGGGAAGCGTCATCACCGACGACGAGGCGGGCGCGCTGGCGCGCACCACCGTCAACCTGTTCAAGGCCTGGAATCTCACCGACCTGGAGGCCTGCATCTTGCTTGGCGGCATGTCGGCGCGCACCTGGGCACGTTGGAAGATTGGGGCACGTTTGAAGGAGGGCGGCATCGGCCGGATCGACCGCGACCTGCGCACCCGCATGGCGCATCTGATGGGCATCCACAAGGGCCTGCGCTATCTCTTCACGGAGCCGGCGCGCGGCTATGCCTGGATCCGCAAGCCCAATGCCATCTTCGGCGGCCAATCGGCGCTCGACCTCATGCTGCGCGGCGAGATCGCCGACCTTGCCGCGATGCGCGAATGGCTTGATGCGGAGCGTGGTGCATGGTGAGTGGGCTAGCGGTCCGTCGCCGCGTCCACTGGCACCAGACCTTCCGCATCATCCGCTCCATCCATCCGCCGATCGACCTGTTCGAGGACATTGCCGACCCGCGCGACTGGGAGGCGCTGGCCGCCGTCGAGGAGAAGACGAACCCGCGCATCCGGCTCGAGATCGGCGATCTCGGCAAGGTGTCGGCCGCCCGGCGGATTTCAGGCCCCGGCGCCAGCTTCGTGATGGCGCCCTTCGTGCATTGTTCGACCCTGCGGCCGGGCCGGTTCTCGGATGGCAGTTACGGACTCTATTATGCCGGCGACAGCGAAGAGGTGGCGCTCGCCGAGACCATCCACCACCATCAGAAATTCATGCGCGCCACCAATGAGGATCCGGGCTGGACGGCGGATTTCCGCGTCCTGATCGGCAGCGTCGACCGCGACCTCGATGACGTCAACGCGGTACCCGGCGTGCTCGATCCGGACGACTATAGCGCCTCGCAGGCGGAAGGGCGGGCGCTACGGGCCGCCGGCAGCGACGGGCTGGTGTGGACCAGCGTGCGCATGCCAGGCGGGGGCTGCATCGGCATCTTCTGGCCGGACGCCATCACCATTCCGGTCCAGGGTCGGCATTACAGCTACCATTGGGACGGCGCCCGCGTGGATTTCGTACGCCAGCACGATACGGGAAAGGTGCTGGCGGTCACATGATGGCAGGAAGCGGGCTCTCTCTCGGAGCCCGCTCTCTTCGGACAACCGGTTCCCCTTTTTCAGGATCATGCTTCAGCGGCCGGGAGCCGGTCACGGTCAGCCTTACATCACTCAGGATGCTTGCCGACAAAACCCGCCTTTGCCGCCGGCCCGGCATCGCGTTGCAAGGCGCTGCTCAGGATCGCTTTACAGATCGCGGTGAAGTTGATATCCATAAATCCAAGGATACGGATATATGGATAAAAAAAGCACTTTGAACGCACTGGCAGCGCTTGGCCAGGAGACGCGGCTGGATGTCTTCCGGCTGCTCGTGCGCGCCGGTCCGCAAGGCATTCCGGCGGGCGAGATCGCCACCAGGCTGGAGACGGTCCAGAACACCATGTCGGCGCATCTGAAGGTGCTGGCCCATGCCGGGCTGATCCACCCCGAACGCGACGGCCGGATCGTGCGCTACGTCGCCGACATGACCGGCTTCCGCGACCTCCTGGCCTATCTGATGGAAGATTGCTGCAACGGCGCGCCAGAACTCTGCCGGCCCGTCATCAATGCCGTGACCTGTGATTGCTAGGAGCCCGCCGATGAGCGATCCAGAAGCGGCTGCTGGACGAGATCGGCCGCAATCTGCCGAAGGCCGGCTGAACGCCGTGGCGGACGATCTGCCACGCCGCATCGTCGCCGAAGCGCTGGGAACCGCGCTGCTGGTCGCGACCGTGGTCGGCTCCGGCATCATGGCCGCCCGGCTGACCCACGACGTTGCCATTTCGCTGCTCGGCAATACGCTGCCGACGGGAGCGATCCTCGTCGTGCTGATCACGATACTGGGGCCGGTTTCAGGGGCGCATTTCAATCCGGCCGTCACGCTGGTGTTCGCGCTCCGCCGCGAGATCGAGGCGAGCGCGGCGCTCGCCTATGTCGTCGCCCAGGTGGTAGGCGGCATCGCCGGGACGTTTCTGGCGCACGCCATGTTCGAACTGCCGATCCTGCAGGCCTCCATGACGGTGCGGACCGGCGCCGGGCAATGGCTCGCGGAGGCGGTCGCCGCCTTCGGCCTCATCTTCACCATCCTGGCAGGCCTGCGCTTCCGCTCCGACGCGATCCCCTGGCTGGTCGGGCTCTACATAACTGCCGCCTACTGGTTCACGGCCTCGACCTCCTTCGCCAATCCGGCCGTCGCGATCGCCCGTGCCTTGTCCGACACGTTTTCCGGCATCCGTCCGGTCGACCTGCCGGGTTTCATCGCCGCCGAATTGCTGGGAGCGCTGCTGGCCATGGCCCTGGCGGGCTGGCTGCTTGCCGAACCGAAACCAACAGACAGATGAGAGCCGCGAAATGACCATCACCATCTATCACAATCCGGCCTGCGGCACCTCGCGCAACACGCTGGCCATTATCCGGCAGTCGGGCGAGGAGCCGGAGGTGATCGAATATCTGAAGACGCCGCCGTCCCGGCAGAAGCTGGTCGAGTTGATCGCGGCCATGGGCATGACACCGCGTGATTTGCTGCGCGAGAAGGGCACGCCCTATGCTGAACTCGACCTCGCCGATCCGAAATGGTCCGACGACGAGATCCTCGATTTCATGCTGGCGCATCCGATCCTGATCAACCGGCCGATCGTGGTGAGCCCGCTCGGCGTCGTGCTGGCAAGGCCGTCGGAAAAGGTGCTCGACATCCTGCCCAACCCGGACATCGGCGCGTTCACCAAGGAGGATGGCGAGGTGGTCATCGGCGCTTCGGGCAAGCGGGGCGGCTGACGGTATTTCCACATTTTTCGAAATTGGGTTGACGACTCGACAGGCGTCGCGTATCTTATTTCCATGAAACTCGAAAAAGCAGCCGCCCAGCTCGAAGCGCTCGGCAACCCGACGCGGCTTCAGCTCTACCGCATCCTCGTGCGCGCCGGTGACGGCGGGCTTGCCGTCGGCAGCGTCCAGGGCAAGCTCGACATCCCGTCCTCGACGCTGTCGCATCACCTCAAACGGCTGGTCGACACCGGCCTTGTGACGCAGGAGCGGCAGGCGACGACGCTGATCTGCCGCGCCAACTATCCCGGCATGAATGCCCTGATCGGCTATCTCGCCGACGAGTGCTGCGCCGATGCCACCTGCGCGCCTGCCGTCGGCAAGGCGCTGGCCTGATTTTTTTGCTCTGTAATTCGAAGATACCGGAAGGATCGAACATATGGACATGATGGCAAATCTTCCCGTCGCGGTGATCGGTGCAGGCCCGGTCGGCCTTGCCGCCGCCGCGCATCTCGTCGAACGCGGCCTCCGTCCGCTCATCCTGGAACGTGGCGAAAGCGTCGGTGCCGCACTGCTCGAATGGGGCCATGTGCGGGTGTTCTCGCCGTGGCAATACAATATCGACCCGGCGGCGCAGGCGCTGCTCGACCGCTCCGGCTGGACGGCGCCGGACATGCGCGGCCTGCCGACCGGCGGCGAGATCGTGCGCGACTATCTGGCGCCGCTTGCCGCACTTCCCGGGATCGCCGGCAACCTGAAGCTCGGCGCCGAGGTCACCGCGATCACCCGTCAGGGACATGACAAGGTCGCCAATGACGGCCGCAAGGACGCTCCCTTCGTTATCGGCTATCGCGATGCCGGCGGCGAGCACCGCGTTCTCGCGCGCGCCGTCATCGACGCGTCCGGAACATGGTCGCAGCCAAACCCCATCGGCGTCGACGGCCTGCCGGTTGCCGGCGAAGGCGCGGCCTCCGGACGCATCGCCTACGGCATTCCCGACGTGGTCGGCAAAGCCAGGGACAGCTATGCGGGCAAGCGGGTCCTCGTCATCGGCGGCGGGCACTCGGCCATTAACGTCGCCCTGGCGCTCATGGAACTGCAGGACACGGCGCCCGGCACCGAGATCTTCTGGGCGCTGCGTCATGCCAGCGTCGACCGGCTGCTTGGAGGCGGGCTGAACGACCAGTTGCCGGAACGTGGCGCGCTCGGCCTCGCCGCCAAGCAGGCGATGGCCGACGGACAGCTGAACATGCTGGCGGCCTTCGCTGTCAACCGCATCGAGACGCAGGGCGAGGGGCTTGCCGTCGATGCCAGCCTGGCCGGCAAGCCGTTCAGCCTTGCCGTCGACCGCATCGTCGTCACCACCGGCTTCCGGCCCGACCTGTCGTTCCTCGGCGAAATCCGCATCGCGCTCGATCCCGCCGTCGAAGCGCCGCCGGCGCTGGCGCCGCTGATCGATCCGAATTTCCACTCCTGCGGCACGGTTCCCGCGCATGGCATAAGGGAACTGGCGCACCCCGAACCCGGCTTCACCATCGTCGGCTCGAAATCCTACGGCCGCGCCCCGACCTTCCTGATGGCGACTGGCTATGAGCAGGTCCGCTCGGTGGTCGCCGACATTGCCGGAGACCATGTCGCGGCCCGCGAGGTGCGGCTGGTGCTGCCGGAAACCGGCGTGTGCAGCGCCGATATCGTGACGGGATCGGACAGCGAAGGCTGCTGCGGCGGGCCTGCGCCCGCCAACGTCGATGCCTGCTGCATCGAGGACGCGAACGCCAAGGCAAAGGGCGCGTCGGGCTGCGGTTGCGCGACAGGCCGCCCCTCGGTTGGTGCCAGGGCGACGGAGGCCGTAGGCGCCGATGCCTGACCGGTCTGTCCTGCGCAAGGCGATCTGGGGACTCGGGCTGACCCAGATCATCGGCTACGGCACGCTCTATTACAGCTTCTCGATCCTGGCGCCGGCAATGGCTGGGGAGTTCGGCCTCGCGGAAGGGTGGGTGTTCGGCGCCCTGTCGGCCTCGCTGTTTGCCGGCAGCCTGTTCGCGCCCACGGCCGGGCGCTGGGCCGACCGCTTCGGCGCCGGACGCATCATGACCGTCGGCTCGGTCGCGGCAGCCGTCGCGCTGGCGCTGTGCGCCGTCTCGCCCGGCCGCCTGACCTATGTTCTGGCATTGCTGGCGATGGAACTGGCCTCCAGCTTCGTCCTCTACAGCGCCGCCTTCGTGGCGATCGTGCAGATCGGGATGCCCCAGCCGCAACGCAGCATCACCCACCTGACGCTCATCGCCGGGTTCGCCTCGACCCTGTTCTGGCCGCTGACCTCGGCGCTGCATGCGCATTTGACATGGCGCGAGGTCTATCTGCTGTTCGCGGCGCTCAATCTCGGGCTCTGCCTGCCGATCCATGCCTGGCTGATGCGGCTGTCGCGCCGACACGCGACGGCCACGCCGCAAGAGCGCGGGCCGGCCCATGCAGCGGGCGCGCCGCTCGATCCGCGGCGTGGACGCGCGGCGTTCCTGTTGATGCTGGCGGGGTTCGCCACCGAGGGTTTCGTGCTGTCGGCGATCCTCATCCACATGGTGCCGCTGACGGCGGCACTGGGGCTCGGCGCGGCCGGTCTCTTCGTTTCGACCCTGTTCGGGCCGGCGCAGGTCGCCAGCCGGTTGATCAACATGCTGTTTGGCGGGCGCCTTCAGCAAACGCATCTCGCCGTCATTGCCGCGTTGCTGCTCACGGCGGGGCTGTGCACGCTGCTGTTGACCACGCCGTGGCTGCCCGGCGCCTTCCTGTTCGTGCTGCTGTTCGGCCTCGGTTCCGGCCTCACCAGCATCGTCGGCGGCACCTTGCCGCTCGAGCTCTTCGGCCGCGAAGGCTATGGCGCTCGGCTGGGATGGGCGAGCGCTGCCCGCCAGTTCACCTCGGCCTTCGCGCCGTTCGCGCTCGCCTTCATGATGGCGCGGACATCCGTCGCCAATTCGCTGTGGGTGCTGGTCGTCGTCGCCGCGAGTGGCGTCATCGCCTTCCTCGCCATCGCGCTGCTGAGGCGGCGCGAGAGCCGGGTTGCATTTGCGATTGGCGGCAGGCCGGAAGAGGCGCGCTAGCCTGGCGACTAATGCCGCAGGATCTTGCTGAGAAAGGCGCGGCTGCGGTCGGTCTTGGGGTGCGAGAAGAACTCGTCCGGCGTTCCGCTTTCGACAATGGCGCCGGCATCCATGAACACCACGCGCTGGGCGACCTTGCGGGCAAACCCCATTTCGTGCGTCACCACCATCATGGTCATGCCTTCCTCGGCGACCGCCACCATGACGTCTAGCACTTCGGAAATCATCTCGGGGTCGAGTGCCGAGGTCGGCTCGTCGAACAGCATGATCTTGGGCCGCATGCCGAGGCAACGCGCGATCGCCACGCGCTGCTGCTGGCCGCCGGAGAGCTGCGCGGGATAGGCGTCGACCTTGTCGGCGAGGCCGACCTTGGCCAGCAGTTCGCGCCCGGCCTTTTCGGCCTCGGTGCGCGGGATCTTGCGGACATGGATGGGGGCGAGCGTGACGTTCTCGAGCGCGGTCTTGTGGGGGTAGAGGTTGAACGACTGGAAGACGAAGCCGATCTCGGTGCGCAGCTGCGTCATGTTGGTGGCGGGGTCGCCGAGGCGCTGGCCGTCGACGACGAGATCGCCGTCCTTGATCGCCTCCAGGCCGTTGACGCAGCGGATCAGCGTGCTCTTGCCGGAGCCGCTGGGGCCGCAGACGACGACCACTTCGCGCGGCTCGACGCTGAGCGTGATGTCCTTCAGCACATTGAGCGTGCCGAACCATTTGTTGACGCCGCGAAAGTCGATCATGCCCGTTTTGGTCATATTTTCCGGACCTTTGGGGTTCGATGTCATAACTGTACCTCGCCATGCGCCGCACCCATGCGCCGCTCGAGCCGGCGGGCGAGCATGATCAGCGGATAGCAGACGATGAAATAGCCGACGCCGACGAGGAAGAAGACCAGCAGGCCGTTGGGTACACGCTGCACCACCAGCCAGCCGACCCGGGTGAGGTCGGTGAGCCCGATCGCCGAGACGACCGACGAATCCTTGATCAGCAGCACATATTGCCCGACCAGCGGCGGCAGCACGATGCGCATCGCCTGCGGCAGCACCACTTGGCGCATGCGCTGCCAGCGCGACAGGCCGGACGCCAGCGCTGCCTCGACCTGGCCGGTCGGCACCGAGCGGATGCCGGCGGCGACGATCTCGCAGATGAAGCAGGCGGCAAGATTGGTCAGCGCGATGATGCCGGCGGTGAAGGCATCGAGCTCGATGCCGAACTCCGGCAGGATGAAGAAGATCAGGAAGATCTGCACCAGGAACGGCGTGCCGCGGATCAAGTCGACCCAGGCGCCGATGATGCTGCCGATCAGCCGGTTGCCGCCGGTCCGCAGGATGCCGAGGCCGAAGCCGAGCAGGGTGCCGAGCACCAGGCTGATCAGCGACAGCACCACCGTCATGCCGAGGCCGCGCAGTGCCAGCGGATAGCTGCCGACGAGGCTATGCAGCTGTTGCCAGATCATGTCCGCGCCCCCGCTGTGCCGAGCCAGCGGCCGGACAGAGAAGCCAGTCCCTTCAGGCAGTAGTAGAGCAGCAGGTAGAAGGCTGCGATGGTGAGAAACCCTTCCGCCGGCATGAAGCGGTCGGAGGCGAGCAACTGGCCGGCGCGCGTCAGCTCGGCAACCGAGATCAGCGACAGAAGTGCGGAGTCCTTGACCAGCACGATCGCCTGTCCGAGCAGCGGCGGGATCGTCACCTTGAAGGCTTGCGGCAGGATGACCAGGCGCATGCGCTGGACATAGGTCATGCCCGAGGCGACGCTGGCTTCGACCTGGCCGCGCGAGATCGACAGGATGCCGGCGCGAATGATTTCAGCGACATAGGCGCCGCTGTTCAGTGACAGCGCGAGGATGCCGACGACCAGCTCCGGCAGCACGAAGCCGAGCCGTGGCAGGCCGAAATAGAGGAAATAGAGCTGCGCCAGCAAGGGCGTGGCGCGCACCGCGTCGATATAGACCTTGGCCGGCGTGCGAAACAGCCAGCCGCGCTGCAGGTTCATGGCGCACAGCACGATGCCGACGACGAGCGCGCCGACAAAGGACAGCGCCGACAGCCAGACGGTCGTGACCAGGCCCTGCCCGAACAGCGGCAGGTACTCGACGATGGTGCGGAAACTGAAATTTTCGAGCATCGTTGGGTAAGTCCCCAGAGCGAAGTCTATCCGTAACGGCAGTGTTGGACGAAACCGCGCCGATCCAGTCTGGCGCGGTTTCGTCCGAACGAAGTGCTGCTTAGTGGTCCTTCTTCCAGGCGTCGGAATTGACCCAATAGTCGAGGTTCTTCTGCAGCCGGCCGTCGATGCTGACCTGGTTGAGGAACAGGTTCATCCAGACCAGCAGGTCCGGCTCGTCATAGCGGGTGGCGAAGGCAAGCGGCTCCTTCGACAAGAGATCCGGCATGATGGTGAAGGTGCCGGCCGGATAGGCGGTCGACTGGCCCTTGACCGCCGAGACGTCATTGACGCCGCAATCGGCCTGGCCGTTGTTGACGGCGTCGAGCAGCAGCGGACCGCCGCCCTTGTAGCTCTTGATATCGGCATCGGGGAAGGCGGTCTTGGCTTCCTTTTCGCCGGTGGCGCCGAGCAGCACGGCGATCTTGGTGCCCTTGGCCTTGCAGTCGTCGGTCGACTTGAACTTGCTGTCGGCCTTGGTGAAGACGGTGCTGCCCGTATACATGTAAGGTGTGGTGAAGGCGACTTTCATGCCGCGCGCCAGTGTCGGCGTCATGTCGGCGACCAGAAGGTCGGCCTTACCCGACAGCAGCGCCGGGATCAGCCCGTCCCAGTCGAAGTCGAGGAAGGTGATCTTGACGCCCATTTCCTTGGCCATCAGCTCGGCCAGTTCGACCGAACTGCCGGTGCGTTCGCCATTGGCGCCGACCAGCGAGAAGGGCGGTCCCTGTGTCTGCACGGCGACGCGCAGTTCGCCGCGCTTGGTGATGTCGTCCAGCGTTCCGGCGCTGGCCGCAGTGGTCAGCCCGGCGAGCGCAAGTCCGGCGATGAAAAGTCTGGCAATCTTCATTTTGGCATTCCTCCTTGTTTTATTGTTCCGCGTTGTTGCTTCACCCTTCGGGGTGCTTTTTTGAGCGGCAGCGCCGTTGCCGGCGGCAGCCACCGTTCGAAAATCCTCAGTCCCAGGCCACCGTCTCGGCGACCTTGATGCCGCGCCTGGCCAGTTCGTCGAAGAAGGGACCATCGGGCACGTCGAGCAGCGGGTTGAGCAGGCCTGGTTTGCTGATGTCGCCGCGCGCCAACATCTGCGCCACGATGCTGGCGGGGTAGCCGACGCCGAGGCTCATGCCGAACAGACCCGAGGCCAGGTCGCGCTCGATGATCAGATCCGACGTCACCGTCTTGCGGCGGCCGCCTTCGAGGCCGGAAAAGACATTGCGCATCACGCACAGGTCCTTCTCGTCCGGGCCATATTGCAATTGCGGGCCGAGCAGCCGGCCGAGGAATTCACGCGGGCTCACAGTGGTGCCGGAAACCTTGTCTTCGGAGAGGAAACCGAGTTCCTTCAGCGGCGCCCAGAACGCCGACCACCCCGGCCAGCGCAGCGTGTAGCGGCCGGAACGGCGCAGCCCCTTGGCGGCGTCCAGCATCTCGACATAGTGCAGCGCATCGCCATTGGGGAAGGCTTCAAGCCGGCCGAGGCCGGCGACCTCGATCTCGTGGATGAAAGGATTGTCGTGCTGCTGGCCGGCCGGCACCGCGACGCGTTCGCCGTCCTCGATCATCACGCTGTCGCGGTTCTGGCTGACCAGAACCATGTCGAAGTTCCAGCTCACCTTGTAGCACAGCGGCTTGGCCATCGCCTTCGGCTCGGGGATGCCGCCGCAATAGGAATCGATCGCGGCGATGCTATCGAACTGCCTTGCGGCGCGGGCGTAGAGCACAAGGTCGATGCCGGGGTCGAGCCCGCATTCGGTCATGATCGAGACGCCGGCCTGTTCGGCGGCCGGCGCCAGGTCGGCGATGGCCTTGCCGTAATTGGTGGTGACCAGCGGTGTGCGTGTAGCGATCGCGGCCTGGACCGCCTCGCGCATCAGCGGCTGCGGCAACAGGTCGATGACGGCGTCGACATCCGCCAGCACGCCGGCCAGCGCCGGGCCGATCGCACCCTCGGGTACCACGAAGCGCACGCGGGCAAGATCGGTCAGGCCGGCAAGGCGAGCCGCACCATCCGGTGCCGTGTCGACGCAAACCACGTCCTCGACACCGCTGGCGACGAGATCGGCGATGGCCGCCCGGCCTTGCAGGCCGAGGCCGCCGAGAACGGCGATCTTCATGCCGGCTCCTTGCGGATGCTGTCGTCCGACCAGCAGCCTTCCGGCAGGCTGACCCATTTGTTGCAGGACGCCATGACGACGAAGGTCTCGCTGCGCACGACTTCGCCCGGCTCGCCGGCACCCGGGATCAGCTCGCTGGTGACGCGGTAGAGATCGGCGACGTCACCGGCCACCGTCACGTCGACGATGATGTCGAAGCGCCCGGTGACCACCGAAGCCGAGTTGACGAAGGGCAGTTCGGAAATGCGCTGCGCCAGTTCGCGGGCCCGGCCGCGGCCTTGGGCGTTGATGCCGACAATGGCCGAAATCAGCTCGGGGCGCTCGGTCAGGTTCAAGAGCCCGACGATCTTGAGCAGGTTGCGGTCGAGCAGGTTGCGCAGCCGCGTGCGCACCGTCGGCACCGAGATCGCCAACATCTCGGCGAGGCGGTTGATGCCCGGCTGCGCGTCCTGCGACAGCTGTTTGACCAGCCGCCGATCGGTCAGATCGAGATGTTCCCGCAAAGGCCTTGTCTTTCATAAAAAGAAAAAAATACGGCAAATTCTTTGCCAATGTGCAAACAAGCTACGTCACTGATTTTTGAAATGCAAGGTAATGATTTCACGCCGATGGGGATATGTCGGGCGCCGGCCGGGTGCGGTTGCAGATGCTGGCGCGGCTTCAGACCAGTGCTGCGGCCAGCAATTTCGCCTGTGGCGTCAGATCGTCGAAGCGGCGGGCGCAGAGATTGAGCTGACGCGTCGCCCAGTCGTCGGTCAGCCGCAGGCTGCGCAGTGTGCGTGCCGAGCGGCGCGCCGCATTTTCCGGCACGATGGCGATGCCCGCACCTTGCGCGACCAGCCGGCAGACATTGTCGAGGCCGGGCACGCGGATACGGACATGCAGATGGCCGCCAAGGCGAGCGGCCTGGCGCGTGATGTGCTCCTGCAGCGCATGGCCGGTGCTCAGGCCGACGAAGGATTGGCCGAGAATGTCGGCGAGGCTGGCGGTACGCAGGCCGGGCAGCCCCGGCCAGTCGCGCGCGGCGATCACCGCCAGGCGGTCGATGAGGAACGGTTTCTGCTCGAGATGCGAAAGGCCGGCCCAGGTCGCGGCGATGCCGAGATCGGCGGCACCGCTGGCCACCGCCTCGGCGATCTCGTGGCTGGGGCGCTCGTCGAGATCGATGTCGATCCGGGGATGCGCGACCAGGAAAGCCGGCAGGATGTCGCGCAGCAATTCGCCGGTGGCGGCGGTGTTGGCGAGCAGCCGGACGCGGGCGCGCAGGCCGGTGGCATAGGCGGCGAGGTCGCCGGCCATCGCCTCGATCTGGTTCTGCACGGCGCGCGCATGATGCAGCAGCGCCTGTCCGGCCGCCGTCGGCACCACGCCGCGCCGGCGGCGCTCCAGCAGCGGCGCACCGAGCCGCTCCTCCATGCCCTTGATGCGGGCGCTGGCCGAGGCCAGGGCCAGCCCGGCGAGTTCGGCGCCATGGGTGATGCTGCCGCGCTCGGCCACCAGCAGGAACAGCCGGAGATCGACCAGATCGAAGCGCATTTCTTGCTCCTGCAAACGGTTGGACAGCCAGGCAAAGCCGGGCGGCCTCCAACTCCAGCCTTCGGCCTAGCCGAAGGCTGACACCGCAACTTCCACATTGTGGCCGGCTCGCATCTGCGTCAAACGGTTTCGGG
Organism: Mesorhizobium newzealandense; assembly: GCF_042682145.1. Lineage (NCBI taxonomy): Bacteria > Pseudomonadati > Pseudomonadota > Alphaproteobacteria > Hyphomicrobiales > Phyllobacteriaceae > Mesorhizobium > Mesorhizobium newzealandense. Next base: position 207,120 of record NZ_JBHUGZ010000008.1, read on the forward strand.
TGGAGATGTATGATGAGCCAACAAGCATCAGGCCGACCCGGCATTCTTGAAAGCATGGCGATCGTGCTGGCCATCGCGGTGGCTAGCCTTGCCGTGGCGCGGGCGGAGCCTGGCTTGCAGGGGTGCACGCCGACGGTCGCTTCCGTCAGCCGCGATGCCGCGCCGGCAAAAGCCTCTCCCGATACCGCAAGCCCGGATACCGACGCGACGGACATGCTGCTGCATGACTGATCCGACCGCTGTCCTGAAGCTGTCACCGTGCTGAGCGCCGGCGTCATCGCCTGGATCGGCGCCGTCTTTCTCGCCGCCGGCCTGGTCAAGGGTGTCGTCGGCATGGGGCTGCCGACCGTGGCGATGGGGCTGCTGGCGGTGACGATGCCGCCGGCGCAGGCCGCCGCCTTGCTGCTGATCCCGTCGCTGGTCACCAATCTCTGGCAATTGCTCACCGGCCCGTCCTTCGCCGGCCTGTGCAAGCGGCTGTGGACGATGATGGCCGGCGTCGTGCTCGGCACCGTGGCCGGTGCCGGTCTTTTGACCGGCGCGCACACGGCGCTGGCGTCGGCAGGGCTGGGCGCGGCGCTGGTGCTCTATGCCCTTGTCGGCCTCGCCAGGGCCGGCTTCACCACGCCGGCGCGCCACGAGGCGTGGGCGTCGCCGCTGGTCGGCGTGGCGACCGGGCTGGTCACCGGCGCCACCGGCGTCTTCGTCATCCCGGCGGTGCCCTATCTGCAATCGCTGCGGCTGGGCAGGGAGGACCTGATCCAGGCGCTCGGGCTGTCCTTCACCGTGTCGACGGCAGCCCTTGCCATCGGCCTGTTCCGGACCGGCGCCTTCGCCTCGCCAACCGCGCAACTGGCGGGATCGGTCGCAGCCCTTGTGCCGGCGCTGGCCGGCATGTTCGCTGGTCAGGTGCTGCGCCGGCGGATGAGCGTCGAGACCTTCCGCATGGTGTTCTTCATCGGGCTGCTGGCGCTGGGGGTCTATCTCGCGGGCGAGGCCGCGATCTAGCGAACCACCAGAACCGGGATCTCGGTTGCCGATCAGGGCCAGGCGACCACACACTTTCGCGTCAGCCGGATTCCCCTTCGGCAGATCGTGATCTAAGGTGCCGGCGACATCGAAGGGCATCACAATGAGCGCATATCCGCAGATCCATCTGGTCCGGCATGGCGAGACGGCGTGGAGCCTTTCGGGGCAGCACACCGGCCGCACCGACATGCCGCTGACGCCGGCCGGGGAGGCCGCCGCACGCGGCGTCGCCGATCGGCTGAAGGGCCTGTCGTTCTCGGCTGTGTGGTCGAGCCCGTCGCAGCGCGCCTACAACACCAGCGTGCTGGCCGGCTTCGGCGCCGAGAGCATCAAGAAGGACGAATTGCAGGAGTGGGACTATGGCGCCTATGAGGGGCTGACGACAAAACAGATCCTGGCCGAGCGGCCGGGCTGGAACGTGTTTCGCGACGGTTGCCCGAAAGGCGAGATGGAGGCCGATGTCGGCGCGCGGGCCGATACGATCATCGCTGCGCTGCGCAAGGCCAATACTGGCATACTGGTGTTTTCCAGCGCGCATTTCCTGCGCGTGCTGGCGGCGCGCTGGATCGGCCTGCCGCCGGAAGGCGGCGCGCTGTTCGTGCTCGATACGGCCAGCATCAGCGTGCTCGGCTACGAGCATGACCTGACCGAGCCGGTCATTCGCAAATGGAACCAGAAATAGCGAATTGCCGCTCCGGCGCGCTTCAGTCTCCTGACAGAAATTCCGCGCCTCCGGTGTATGGTAGACGCGTGAGTCAGAAGGGGATTTGTCCATGTCCAGGGAGTTGGTGCGCGACCTGTTCGACAGGTGGGAACGGGTTTGGGTGGATGGCCAATACGACCTGATCCCGGCTTGCGTCGGATCGCACTACATCAGGCACGACGAAAAAGGCGACCGCACGGTGACGCGAGAGGACTATGCGGCGGAACTCGCGGCCGTCCGGGCAGGGCGGCCGGGCATACGTGTCGTCGTCTATGATCACGCCTTCACGGCTGACAGCGCGTGGTTTCGCTTTTCGTTCGTGTGGCCTGATCCCGAGACCGGAGAGCGGCGCAGCCGGGCCGGCATGCAAAGCTACCGGATCGAGGGCGGCAAGCTTGCCGAGACCTGGATTTCGCTGCTGGCGCCAGACATGGAATGGACGGATGCGACCGCCCAGGACTATTGGACGAGCACCCGCCGGTCCCCCGGAATTCGAACTGACTCGCGTTTCGGCCTGCGCAGCCGGGTCGCCAGTCGGCAACGCGCTATTTGTCGAATTTCTTGATCGCCTCGGCGGTCACGGGCGTGAAGAAGTTCACCAGATTGCCATCCGGGTCGCGGAACAGCAGCGAGCGGTTGCCCCAGGGCATGGTGGTCGGTTTCTGCACGGTTGCGTCCTTGATGGTGTCGGACAGCCTGGCGAACTCCGCATCGACGTCGCCGACGCGGAATTCGATTATGGCGGTGTGGTTGTCGGCGGGACGGGCGACGTCGCCGCCGAACAGCTGCAAGGTGCGCGTGCTGCCAATCGCCAGCGTGCAGGCCGGTGTCACCAGTTCGGCGAAGTCTTCCGTGTACATCGTCACCGGCATGCCGGTGACCTCGCCGTAGAAGTGCACGAGGCGCCGGACGTCTGACGTGATGATGCGGACGGAGACGAAATTCATTGTTTTGTTCCCTGATTGCTAAGCCGCTGCCGGGCTCCCGTGATCGCCTTATAGGCCAGGGCTCCTGACAGCTTCCTGTCAGGAAACCGGCCAGACAAGCGGCAGGCCGAAGGGAGCAAAAAGGTCTGGGCCGAGCGGGCCGACATAGACCGTCAGTGAGGCGATCCCGCCATCGGCCGGCTCGATGACATGCAGCGACTGGGCGCGCCATTCGGGATCCTGGTGGCGGCGCGCGTAGACCGCGACCGCGGGCTGGCCGTTGGCGCGGGTGGCGACCGCGTGGTAGCCGGCGAAATTGCCCCAGACGGTCCTGAAGAAACCGTGGATCGCCTCGCGGCCCTGATACCAGTCCAGCCATGGCGGCATGTGGTAGGTGGCATCCTCGCGCAGCAGTTCGATGAAGCCGTCGAGATTGGCGGCCTGCCAGGCCTGCATGTAGCGTTCGAGCAGCAGGCTCTCTTCGCGGTTGGTTCGCGCGCGCTGCAGGGGACGGCCTTCGGGATAACGCTCGCCAAGCGTTGCGCGGGCGCGCTGCAGGGCGCTGTTGATCGAAGCGGTCGAGCCGCCCAGCAATTGTGCCGTCTCGAGCGCCGACCAGCCCAGCACGTCGCACAGCAAAAGCGCGGCGCGCTGCCTGGGCGGCAGCAGCTGGATCGCGGCGACGAAGGCAAGCTGCACGGCCTCTCGGGTCTCGTAGCGCGCTTCCGGGCCGGGCTCGCCGTCGACGAGATCCGGCAGCTCGGTGTCGGGGTAGGGCTCCAGCCAGGCGAGTTCGGCGGCGGGCCCGCCGGCGGCGCGCCCCTCGGTCGGCGGCCGCCCGGGCGGCTCGACAATGCGATGCGCCGATGATCTCGCTTTGATGGCGTTGAGGCAGGCGTTGGTGGCGATCGTGTAGAGCCAGCCGCGCAGCGAGCCGCGTCCGTCGAATTGCGACCGGCCGCGCCAGGCCTTCAGAAACGTGTCCTGGACGAGGTCGTCGGCCTCGTGCAGCGAACCCATCATCCGGTAGCAGTGCAGCTTGAGCGCGCGGCGGTGGGCTGCCGTCAGGCGCTCGAAGGCCAGCCGATCGAGGATCGGCTGGCCTTGCGTGCCCAATGGCTCAAGCGGGCCAGGAGCGTCTGTCATTTCGAGCCTGTGGTGCTGATTTCGGTTGGCATCGTGCGCGCCTCATGCCGCCGCCGCAAGTCCGCTGCCGCTGACCGTGAAGGAGATGCCTTGCGTCTTGCCGCCGGCGAGCGTGACCACGGCGCGTCCGACATCGGCCGGCGACTGCACATCGGTCATGCTGGCGAGGAAGTCCGCCGGGCTGATGCCGAGATAGGCCGAAATGCCTGTTATGCCGCGCTGGCCGACACCGGTGCCGGCCATGATGCGCATCGGCACCAGCGCCATGAAGCGCAGGCCTAGGCCAAGCCGGTCGGCCTCCTTCTGGCTGTGACCGGCGAGGAACATCTGCATGCGCTTGGCGCCGGAATAGCCGCCGGAGTTCGGCGGCCCGCCGCTGAGTGCGGCGCCGCTGGAGATCAGCACCACCCGGCTGCCCGGCTTCAGCCGGCCCTGCAATGCTGCCTTGCAGAACAGGAACGACGCCTTGACGTCCATGTCCCAGTTCGCCGAGAAGTCCTCCCAGCTTTGTTCCGGGATAGGCGCGGACGGGGCCAGTGCGCCGGCGCAGATCACCAGCACGTCGGGCTGAAGTGCGGCGAACACCGCATCGGGCGCCGCCTCCTGCGTGGCGTCGGCGGCAAGCGTCTTCACGCCTGACGCCTCCCAGGCGAGTTCTTTCAGATCGGCCGCGCCGCGGGCAACGGCAAGCACGGTTGCTCCCTCGCCGAGCGCAGCTTCCACGATCGAGCGGCCCACCCCTCGGCTGCCTCCGACCACGACGACATTTTGACCTTTCAACGAATGCATGGCTCACCTCGCTTCTTCCGGCTCGGAGGATTCCGGCGCCTGTAGGTGAAGACAGCGCGGGCGGGTGGAAATCATCGGTGGGGGCAAAAAGAAACTTTGGCGGGGCGCTCCCGGGTGAACGGCGTTTGTCGCTGGCCCTGACGGAAATTTGATCGTGCGTATCAGTACAAAGGCAGCCGGAAAGATTATACAATGCTAAAATAGACGCGTCTGCTTCAGGTATCTGAAATAGTGCGGACGATCACGCCGCCAATGCAAGGCGTGTTGTTTGCGATTTCTATAGAAAAACTAGAGGTAATACTCTATCATCTGAAGGATAGGCTAAATGACGCGCCGGATGGCTTGTATCATAACAATGACTGCAATGGTTGGGTTTACTGGCTCTGCGATGGCCGGGAGCAGCCGGCCGATAACCTATGAAAAGACAGCACTTTCCGGGCAGGAGATTTATATTTTCGAGGATGCCAACCTGAACCCGGACTGCACGAGTGCAGGCCTGGACGACGTGCAGGCGACATCGGGGCCAAGCCACGGATCGATCCGGATCGTGGATGGCAAGGTCTATCCTAACTTCCCCAAGGACAGCGAGCGCTACAAATGCAATCTGCAGGGCGATGACGGAGTACAGGCGTTTTACAAGTCAGCCCCAGGTTTCAAGGGGCAGGACCAGGTCAGTCTCTCGATCCACACGTTCTCGGGAAACGCCCGCAGCGTGGTCGTGAAGGTAACTGTCGAATAGGACAGTCAGAGCGCAGGCCGGACCGGCGTGGGCGCCATAGAGCGCTCCTGCAGGCCGCCATTTCACCCGCCCAGCAACACCAACTCCTCCGGCGTCAGATGCCGCGCCGTGCCCTTGGCGAGGTCGCCCAGTTGCAGGCGGCCGATGGCGATGCGGATCAAGCGCAGCACTTCGATGTCATGGGCGGCGAGCAGGCGGCGGATGTGGCGGTTGCGGCCCTCGTCAAGCACGATCTCCAGCCAGGCGGTGCGGCCGCCGCTGCGCAAGAGCTCGATGGCGTTGGTGGTCAGGGTCTCGCCGTCGACGGTGACGCCGGCGCGCAATCTTGCCAGCATCGCAGCGTCGGGCACCGTACCGATCTGCACATGGTAGGTCTTGGGCATGTGCGAGGCCGGGTCCATCAGCCGGTTGGCGAACTGGGTGTCGTTGGTCATCAGCAGCAGGCCTTCGCTCGCCTTGTCGAGGCGGCCGACCGGCGAAACGAAGGGCAGGTCGAGCCCTTCGAGGCAGGCATAGACGGTGTCGCGCTGCTGCGGATCGTCGCGCGTGGTGACCAGCCCGCGCGGCTTGTTGAGGATGAGATAGACCTTGCGCTCGGCAACCACCGGCCTGTCGTCGACGACAATGCGGTCGCGGTTGAGGTCGACGCGCAGCGAGGCATTGCGCACCACCTTGCCGCCGACGCGCACGCGCCCTTCCGCGATCAGCACCTCGGCCTGCGTGCGTGAGCACAGGCCGAGCTTCGACAGCGCGCGGTTGAGGCTGACGCCGGCTGGCTTGCCCGTGGTTCGTGGCTGGCGTGGTGTCATGTCCTGCTTTGTCATTCCGGACGATGTGTCCGGTTGGGTATGCCGGCGGACCTGCCGCCGACACGGTCGTTTGGTGAGTGGTCGGGCTTGCCGACGCGCGCCTTGGCTATCACGCGCATCCGGTCCGGCTCAAGCCACTGGCAGGGCCGACTATCTGGTCGCGGCGGCGACGAGCATTTCGCACGGCCCCTCGAATTGTCCGTCACGCTCGAACTGGCCAAGCGCGGTCTCGATCTCCGCCCAGGCGTCGTCCTGTTCGCGGGGCGACAGGCCGGCCAGCATCTGGTGCAGGGCGCCGAAAGACTCCTGCTCGAACTGCAGGCATTCGAGGGCCGATTGCAGCCGCACCGGCGCGTCGACCTTCTCGATGCGCACGTCATGGAAACCGGCATCGGTCAGGCGCTTGGCAAGCACCGCCGGGTCACCCAGGCTGAACGGCCCGGGCTGGCCGGGTAGCGGTGCGGGCAGGGCGGCACGGCGGCGGATGATGCCGACCGGGATCGAGAAGAACGGGTTCCTGTCGGCGGTGGAATAGACGATGGCGCCGACCTTGCCGCCCGGCTTGAGGTGATCGCGCATGCCGCCCAGCGCCCGGTTCTGGTCGGGAAAATAGATCAGCCCGACGCGCGAGATCACGGCGTCGAATGGTTCGGCTGAAATGGCATCCAGCATTTCGCCGTCGGCGACGACCGTGCCGACATTGGCATGGCCGGCCAGCCTGGCGTTGCTGGCGGCAAAGCCGAGAATGCCCGGTGAAATGTCGGTGGCCAGCACATAGCCCGTCGGCCCGACACGCCGCGCGGCGGTCAGCGTCTGTTCGCCGGCACCGGCGGCGACATCGAGCACCCGGCTGCCCTTGCCGATATCGGTCATGTCAAGCATCAGTTCGGTGGCAGGCCCCAGCCAGCGGGTCAGCAGCGGACCCCAGCGGTTCCAGGCCTCGGCGGCGCTGTCCCATTGCTTTCGGGTGGTGTCCTTGAACTTGACCGGATCGAAAATCGGTTGCTGCACGGTCATGGCTTGCTCCTCAAAGGCAGTATTGCCTTGCCGCAAACCGTACGGATCGCGTAGTTCTGGTACCATTCTCGAAATCTCGACACCCATTTTGCAAAATTGCACGGATCGGGGTCCAGGATGCATTGGGACGACTTGCGGATTTTCCTGGCCGTCGCGCGCGACGGCTCGATCAGCGGCGCCGCAAAACGCTTGAACATCCAGCACTCGACCGTGTCGCGCCGCATCCGGCTGCTGGAGACGCAGCTTGGCACGCGGCTGATCGAGCGCAAGAAATCCGGATACGAGCTGACCCCGGCCGGCGACGAGCTGAGGATGGCGGCCGGCAAGATGGAACTGGAGGTGCTAGAGGTCGAGGGCGCGCTCGGCGGTCAGGAAGACCGTGTCGCCGGGGAACTCAGGGTATCGGCGATCAACAACATGGCTTCATCCGTGCTGATGCCGATCTTCGCCGGTTTCAGCGAGGCCTATCCGGATATCCGGCTGCATGTGCAGGTCTCCAACAAATATGTCAGCCTGGCCGAACGTCATGCCGACATCGCCATCCGGCTGACCAATACGCCGCTGGACACGCTGGTCGGCACCAGGCTCGCCACTGTGGCCTCGGCCGTCTACGGAGAACGGCGCTACCTGGAGGGGCTGCGCGCCAGCGGTGCCAGGCCGCTCTGGATCGGCGTCGAGTGCTGTGCATTCCACCAATCCTGGACCCATGCGGCATGCCCGGAACACCGGCACAGTTTCTTCGTCGATGACACGCTGCTGACGCTCGCCGCCGTGAAACAAGGGCTCGGCCTGGCCTATCTGCCATGCTTCATGGGCGACAGCGCCGAGGAGCTGGAGCGCTTTCGCCAACCGGACCCGATCCACGATCTCGGACTCTGGCTGCTCTACCATCCGGACCTGCGGCGAACCAAGCGCGTCAGGGTGTTTCGCGAACATATGCTGGCGCGCATCCGCGACCAGAGTGCTTTGTTCGAGGGCCGCCTGCCGCAGCCATCGGGTCTGGTTTCCGCTGGACCGTGACACAGCCGGTCATCGCGATGGTGAAGGTCGTCAGCCGGCCTACTCGGCGGATCAAGTCCAGCCAGGAGACCGACGGCGAGCGGCCCGCCGACGGCTCCTGACCGCTTTTCTGCTCGCCGGCCAATTGGCCTGACGTAACACTTTGTTGTCATTGGAGGCATATCGAGGAGGCGATGCGGCGAAAGCCGATGCAAAAGGAAAGGCGCGCAATGGGTTCGCCCTGGTCCGAATTGCTGGCCAATCTTGCTGTCGTTGCGATGTTCGTCTCGGTCTGGATCCACACGCATGTCTGGCTGGATCGCAAGGCTGCCTTGACGAGAGCGACGGCCTTCGGCCTCCTGATGGGCGCTGGCGCCGTCACCTTGATGCTGACGCCAATGCAGTTGCAGCCGGGCGTCTTCATCGACCTGCGCGCCACGATGATCGCACTGGCAGGCTTCTTCGGCGGCCCGGTCGCTTGCGTCATCGCGGGGTTGCTTGCGATTGCTTTCCGCTTCCACGAAGGCGGTATCGGCGTGTTCGCCGGCGCCATGGGAATCTCGATCGCTACGTTGATTGGTATTGCCGGTCATCTCGTCCTGAGAGGCCGCGCCCCCGAACGCGTCGATGTCCTGATCCTGGCCGCGACGGCCGCCGCAGGCTCGCTGCTCAGCCTGCTCGCCTTGCCACGGGAGATCATGCAGGCGGTGCTGCCGCAGGTGGCATTGCCGACTTCGCTGCTGATCTTCGTCTCGATCATGCTGTCGGGACTTGCACTCTATCAGGAACGGCGCCGCCTCGAGGCGCTGCAGTCCAGGCGCATCTTCAAGGCGGTGGTGGAGGCATTGCCCGATTGCCTCAACGTCAAGGACCTGGATGGGCGGTTCATCGCCGCGAATCCGGCAACGGCGGACCTGATGCATGCAACAAACGCCAAGGCGCTGATCGGCAAAACCGATTTCGATTTCTTCCCACAAGAAACGGCGCGAAAATTCCGCCAGGACGAGCTCGCCATTCTCGCGGCCGGCGTGCCATCCACCATCGAACAGCGCCTTCATCATGACGACGGGACCAACGGCTGGCTGTCGACATTGAAGGCGCCTTTTCGGGATCATGGCGGAACCATCGTCGGGCTGATCACGCACAATCGCGACATCACGATGCGCAAGCAGCTGGAGACCGAACTGGCGGAAAGTCGTGTCACGCTGGCGGACGCCCTGACGCATATGGCCGACGGCCTGGTGATGTTCGACCGGGACGGCAAACTGGTGCTCAGCAATGCCCAATACATTGCCATGTTTCCCCACACGGCCGACATCCGGGTGCCCGGTGCCGACTATCGCGACATCCTGCGCGGCTCGGCAGCGCGCGGCGAACAGACTGTGCCGCCGGACAGGGTCGAGGACTGGATCGGCGACATCGTGGCGTCGCGAAAGCTTCCCAGCAACCGTCAGGAGGTCAGGCTTGCCGACGGGCGCTGGCTCGATGTCAGGACCAGGCCGACCAGCAATGGCGGCAGCCTGAGCGTCTATTCCGACATCACCGAGGCCAAGCATGTCGAGGCTGAACTGCTGGCGGCCAACGAGAAGTTGAAGCTGCTCGCAAACCGTGACGGCCTGACCGAGCTGTTGACGCGCCGGGCCTTCGACGAAGCGCTGGCGCGCGAATATGCCCGCGTCAAGCGGAACGCGACACCATTGAGCCTGCTCATCATCGACGTCGACTGGTTCAAGCGGTTCAACGACCACTATGGCCATCCCGCGGGTGACGAATGCCTGCGCGCCGTCAGCGGCTGCATCAAGGCCACGGCCCGACGGCCGGCCGACGCGGCAGCCCGCTATGGGGGAGAGGAGTTCGCCCTCATCCTGCCTGAAACCGACGCGCGGGGCGCGTTCGTGATCGCCGAAAATCTCAGAAGCGGCGTGCGCGACCTGCGGCTCGCACACGCCGGCAGCGAAAAGGGCATCGTCACCGTCAGCATCGGGGTGGGGACCTTCGATCCGGGCAGCGCCTCGATCGAGATCGCCGACCTGCTCAGGCGCGCCGACGAGGCTCTCTATGGCGCCAAGGTGGCGGGGCGGGACCGGGTCCATGGCTGGCGCCCGCATGTCAGCGAGCCACACGCCGCCGGTGCACGACGCCGGCCATGAGCCGACGCCACGCCACGCAGGCGCCCGAAGACATCGGGCTGACGCTGGCGCCCGAGCCTGCCGGACAGGGCCGATTGGCATGAGCGTTTCCTCCGCGCCGATCATCAAGACCGTCGTCATCGCAGCCGCCCCGGCCAGGGTCTGGCAGGTGCTGACGACGCCTGGGATGATCCCGCAATGGATGTCCGACGAGGAGCTGACGGTCAGCCTGCAGGACCGCGTCGGCGGGGAGATCATGATCCGCGGACTGCTGCATGGAATGCCGTTCGAGAACCACGGCACCATCCGGGCGTTCGAGCCGGAAAGCAGCTTCGCCTACGGTTACTGGAGCACGCTGTCGGCTTCGCGGCTGTCGGACGCGCCCGAAAACCACACGGTGGTCAGCTTCGAGCTGACGCCGGCGGATGGCGGGACGCTGCTGGTATTGACCTTGAGCGATTTCGCCGAGCCATCGATCCGCCCGCATGCCGATCTCTACTGGGGGCCGACCCTGCACATTCTGAAAGCGGTCTGCGAGCGGTAAGGCGGCGCCCGCGCCAAAAATCCGACAATTCCGATAATTTGCCCAACAGTTCCGTTCCATCGATTATTGCGCAAAGTGTTGCCCCTGGGTTAGCATCCCCGGGCTGACGTCGATGGGAGGCACTTTTCAACAGCGGCGACCAGCTGGAGCGGCACGCGTCTTCGGGCGCACGGAGGATGCTCCAACACTTTGAACCGGCGCATGATCCCTTCCCAAGACCGATCCCGGCCTTGGGGATGATGCGTCTCTGTGGAGGAGGATCCTATGAACAGACGTGAAGTCCTGCTGTCGTCCGCGGCCTTTGGCGCCATGATGCTTGCCGCACCCTCGGTGTTTGCCGAGGACAAACTCACCATCCTGGGCTCGGTGCCCAATCTCGGCTTTCCGTTCTTCGTGCACATGCTGAACGAGATCAAGGCCGAGGCCGCCGCGCAAGGCGTCAACCTGACCGAGAGCGATGGCCAGAACTCGGCCACCAAGCAGACCGCCGACATCGAGGCGGCGCTGGTGCAGAAGGTCAACGCCATCGTCATCTCACCGCTCGACGTCAACGCACTGGCGCCGGCGATCGAGGAAGCGGTCAAGGCCGGTGTTCCGGTGGTGACGATCGACCGCCGCGTCGATGGTGTCGAGGGTATTTTGGCCCATGTCGGCGCCGACAACGTCAAGGGCGGCGAGGCGGAGGCCAGCGCCATGGTGGCGGCGTTCCCGAACGGCGCCAAGATCTTCCACCTGCAGGGCCAGCCCGGTGCCGGCCCGGCGATCGACCGCAACAAGGGCGTGCACAACGTGCTCGATCCCTTGAAGGACAAGTACCAGATCGTCTTCGAGCAGACCGCCAACTTCGCCCGCGCCGAGGCACTGTCGGTGACCGAAGCCGGCCTTGCCGCCAACGGCAAGCCCGACGCCATCGTCTGCGCCAATGACGACATGGCGCTGGGTGCCATGGAGGCCTGCGCGGCGCGCAACTTCACCGATGTGAAGATCTACGGCTTCGACGCGCTGCCGGAAGCGCTGGTCGCGGTGCGCGACGGCAAGCTTGCCGGCACCGTCGAGCAATTCCCCGGCGAGCAGTCGCGCACCGCGGTGCGCATCGCGGTCGCCTATGCCAAGGACAAGACCGAGCCGAAGGAGAAGCTGGTGCTGTTGACGCCAATCGTCATCGGCAAGGACAATCTCGACAAGGCCGAGCGGATTGGCGAGACGAAGTAGTCTGTGAGAGCCAGGCGCATGGCGGATGGAGGTCGCGCTTTGTCGCGCCCCCCCTCTGTCCTGCCGGATCCAGCCCTTCGCTGTCGCTCCGGGCGTTCGTCGTTCGGAAAGCCAAGCAATTGGCTTTCCGTCCGCTTCGCGGACCACTCCTTACCCCCCACGAGGGGGGAGATCGGCCGTCGCTTTGGCTTTCGCCAATCGCCGGCCTTGCAGAAGAGGCGCTGCCGGCAAAACTGCCAATCTCCCCCCTTGTGGGGGAGATGTCCGGCAGGACAGAGGGGGGCGCTGTCCCGCTGCCTGCAGCAATCCGGGAGCAACCCTTGTCGCCAGCTGAAGCCGCATCGCCCGAGCCCATCCTGCTTGCCGTCGAGGGCGTCACCAAGCATTTCTCGGGCGTCACCGCGCTGAGCGACGTTTCGCTCGACATAAGGCCCGGCGAAATCCTCGGCCTCCTGGGCGAGAACGGCGCCGGCAAGTCGACGCTGCTGAAGATCCTGTCCGGTGTCATGCCGCCGTCGAGCGGGCACATCATCTTCGACGGCGCCGACTATCATCCATCCAGCCCGCAGGACGCCAAGCGGCTCGGCATCGTCACCATCTACCAGGAACTGAGCCTGATCCCGACGCTGACGGTGGCCGAGAACATCTTTATCGGCCGCGCGCCGGTCGGTCCGCTCGGGCTGGTCAGCTGGCGCAAGATGGAGGAAGATTCGCGCGCGATCATCGCCCGCGTCGGCCTCTCCATCGACCCGATGACGCCGGTCTCGGCACTGTCGGTGGCCGAACAGCAGCTGGTCGAGATTGCCCGCGCGCTGTCGCTGAAGAGCCGGCTGATCATCATGGACGAGCCGACCTCGGCGCTGACCGAGACCGAGGTGCAGCGCCTGCTGTCGATCATGGACCGGCTGCGCAGGGATAAGGTCGCCATCATGTTCGTCACCCATCGGCTGGAGGAGGCGTCAGCCATCTGCGATCGCATGACGGTGTTGCGCGACGGCAGGCTGGCCGGGCATCTCAACCGCGAAGGCGGACCGATCGCGCTGCCCAGGATCATCGAAAGGATGGTCGGCCGCGCCGCATCCGAACTCTATGCACGGCCGGCGCAGCGCGCGGTCGCCGGCGATGTCAGGCTGTCTGTGCGCGGCCTGCGCACCGTGCGCGATCCCGAGGCGCCGCACGCCATCGTGCTCGACGGTGTCGACATCGACCTCAAGGCCGGCGAGATCCTCGGCGTCGCCGGTCTCGTCGGCTCCGGCCGCACTGAACTGGCGCGCGCCATCTTCGGCGCCGACCGCATCGCGGCCGGAACCATCACGCTCGACGGCAAGCCGATCGCGCCGGCGTCCCCGGCCGACGCCATCGCGCTCGGCATCGGCCTGGTGCCGGAGGACCGCAAGCACCAGGCGATCTTTGCGGCGCTCGGCATCCTGCCGAATTTCTCGGTCGCTTCGCTCGGCAGCTTCAGCAATGGTTTCGGCTTCATGGCCGAGCGGCGCGAGCGCGACGCGCTTGCCGGTTTTCGCAAAATGCTGTCGATCCGCATGGCCTCGGCCGAGCAGGCGATCGAGGGCCTGTCGGGCGGCAACCAGCAGAAGGTGATCCTGGCGCGCTGGCTGGCACGCGATCCAAAGGTGCTGATCGTCGACGAGCCGACGCGCGGCGTCGATGTCGGCGCCAAGACCGAAGTGCACCAGATCCTGGTGCAGCTGGCGGCGCGCGGCATCGCGGTGATGATGATCTCGTCCGAGTTGCCCGAGGTGCTGGCGGTTTCGGACCGCATCGTCACCATGCGCCGGGGGCGCATCACCGGCGAGATGCCGGGCGTCGAGGCAAACGAGGAAAAACTGATGGAACTGATGGCGCTCGACAGACAGGACACGAAGGGGCCAGACGCGAAGGGGGAGGCACGATGAGCGTGGCGGGAGAACAGAACCAGCGTGGCGGCATCAACATGACGCGGCTCTTGATGAGCTTTGGGCCGCTGCTGTTCCTGGCCGCCTTGGTCGTCGTCTTCACCGTGCTGAAGCCGAGCTTCATCGACCCGATCAACCTGTTCAACATCACGCGGCAGATCTCGATCACCGGGCTGATCGCGCTTGGCATGACCTTCGTCATCCTCACCGCCGGCATCGATCTGTCGGTCGGCTCGCTGCTCGCCTTCTGCGGCATGGTCGCTGCCGTGGTTGCCAAGGGCGGCACCGCCAACACGCTGTCGCTGTCGACCTCAGGCACGCAGGGCTATGGCTGGTTCGCGGCCCTGCTGGCCGCCGTCGTGGTGGGAGCGGCCGCCGGTGGCGTGCAGGGGCTTGTCATCACCAGGCTGAAAGTGCCGCCCTTCGTCGTCACGCTGGGCGGGCTGACGGTGTTTCGCGGGCTGACGCTGACCATCTCCAACGGCGGGCCGATCTCCGGCTTCGATGCCTCGATGCGCTGGTTCGGAACCGGCCTGATCGGCCCGGTGCCGGTGCCGGCGCTCATCTTCGCGGCAGCCGCGATCCTGTGCCACATCGTGCTGCGCTACACGCGCTACGGCCGTGCCGTCTATGCCGTTGGCGGCAATGCCGAGGCGGCACGGCTGTCGGGCCTGCGCGTCGACCGCATCCTGGTCTCGGTCTATGTCATCGTCGGGTTCTTCGCCGGGCTCGCGGCCTTCGTTTTGTCGGCGCGGCTGAATTCATCCGAAGCGGTGGCCGGCATCGGCTACGAGCTGACTGTGATCTCGGCCGTCGTCATCGGCGGCACCTCGCTGTTCGGCGGTATCGGCTCGGTCGGCGGCACGGTGGTGGGCGCGGCCCTGATCGGCGTGCTGCAGAACGGACTGCAGTTCACCAACGTGTCGTCCTACACGCAAAGCATCGTCATCGGCCTGATCCTGATCGTGGCGGTGGCGTTCGACCGCTGGCTGAAGTCACGGGTGCGAAGGTAGGGCGTCACGCCGCTGCCAGCGCCCACAGAAGGTGACCGTAGCGGCGGAAGAAGCGCGCCACCAGCCGCTGCTGTCTGGCTCTGATGAGGTCGGGCAGGCGGCGCTCCTGGCGCCAGCGCGGCATGTTGCGCCAGAAGGCGATGAAGCGGGCGGCGTCCTCGATGGCTTCCTCAGCCGACAGCGCCGGGCCGATCGCCGCCAGGAACAGCGCCTCTGAATGCTTCAGTTCATCGATGACGGCCTTGCGCCTCAGATGATCCTGGCGGGCGCGCTCGATGCCGTTGCGGCGGATCGCCTCGAAGGCTTCGAGCAGAGCGGGGCTGTCGCCGGTGTAACCGCAGGCGCGGGCGAAATCGGCGGCAAGGGCGTCCATCGTTGCTCCCGGATATGATGCGCCGAAGTGGCTAGCGCCAGACTCACATTTGTGAGTTAATATAAGCATAACTCAAATAAATGCAGAAGAGAAACTTTTGGGAATCTTTGAAAGGCGCGACTCGACTCCGGGTTGAAAACGCAGGAATATGCAAACAAATCAGGAACAAAAGGCGAGGAGGGGCGATGCCACTGCCAGGCAAGGAACCAGTGATCGCGCATGTCGCCTCGATATCGGTCGAGTGCGCCGATTGCGGCCGCAACAGGTGGTGGCGGCCCGATCAACTGAAGCGGTTCGGTGTGACCGGGAACACGCCGCTGGCCGCCCTTTCAGGCCGCATCGTCTGTTCGGCCTGCCGTGCCGAGGGGCTGCCGGGCGTGGCGGTTTCGATCCAGGCAGCGTTCATCGACGAGCGCCAGCGAGTGCGTAGCGAAGCGCAGATGCTGAGCGACCGCGACGTGCCACTGGAGGGGTCGAGGCGGGCTTGATGGGTCCGTGACGAGCAGACGGTCGTCAGGAGGCGTCATCTTCATCGGAGAGCACAACGTCCCGCCCGCCATGAAAGACTCGCAGGATCGTCACCGTCTTGTCCTTGATGGTGAATGCGATCGTCGCTCGCCGGCGAAAGCCCACGGTGCGGAGACCCGGCCGGATGTCATCGTGGCGCAAACCACGTTCGGGAAACGTCTCAAATCCCGTACAGTAATCAATGAGGCGATCGACATAGGCTCGCGCAATTCCTTCGCCGGCTTCCGGAACCAGATAGGTCAGCAAATCCACGAGGTCTTGTTCGGCGGCCTCGCTGATGACGACCCTGTGCCTCATACTTGGCGTGAGCTCTTGCCTGCCAGTGCGTCAATGCGGCCATGAAGCCGCCTGCGTGCTTCCTCAAGAGGCATTGTGCGTGACGGATCCTTCTCCAACGCATCCATCGTCGGCACAACCTCTTCCCGCAGCCACCGATCGACCGCTGCGTCGCGCGCGGCAAGAGTCCTCAGGCCGTCGCGGATGACTTCGCTTTCGGTGGCGTATTCGCCGGATGAAACCTTGTCCTTCACCATCTGCGCCATCTCGAGCGGCAAGGTGATGGTCAGTGGCTGGGTGCTGCGCATTGTCGTCTCCTCGAGCAATTGGTGTATGATTAAATCATACACTCTTGCACAGCCTACTGCTAGCCAGGTGGCGAGCTTGCGGGCGACAGGGGCGCCTCAATACCCCAGCAGTTCCTTGAGCGGGATGACGCGCCAGACGTGTTTTATGGCGTAGCGGTTGAAGGTCAGCGTTTTCGGTGGATTGTACTGCTCGACGACCAGTTCGGCGGCGGTGCGCTTGACCAGCTTCTTGATGAAAGCCTTTCCGTTGCGCTCGTTTTCTTCCGGAAAGGTCTCGATCACCACATGGTCGCCGGGCACGGCGTCGCGGCCGCCGCAATAGAGCATCTCGCCCGGCTCGTAGCGCGGCACCATGGAATCGGACAGCACGTGCAGCGCAAAGACCTTGCGCAGATGCGCGATGCCGGGCGGGCGCTGGACGTAGCCGGCGACCTCGCCGTTGAAGGTGAAATCGCCGTCGTCGCCGCCGACCGCCGCACCGAGCAGCTCGATGTCCATCGGCCCGGTGGGCAGGGGAGCGGCATCGGTGACGATCTCGGCATCGGCGACCGGGCCGGCATCGTCGAGGAAGACGACCTCGCCCTTGCCCAGCGCAACCGGGTCGACGCGCAGGAAGGCGGCGGTCTTCAGCAGGTTCTCGGTCTTGGGCAGGTTGCGGCCGGTTTCCCAGTTGCCGACGGCGGCGACATCGGTGTCGTTGTGCTCGGCAATGTGGCGCATGACCAGGCCGCGCTGCTTGCGCGCCTGGCGGATCGCCGCCCCGACCTTGATCGACAGTTGCGTTTTTGCCATGGCGCCATGTGAGCGATGAAAGCGGCTCTCGTCTATGAAAGAATGGCTTGCATAAGTTTTTGAGTTATGCTTATATATGGCCATGCAAAACCTGTCCAGATTCGATGGCGCCGTGGCGCCGGCCTCGCGTGAGGCACATCCAGCGGCTGTCACCGCCGCCCTTCCGTCCCGGCCGTCCTCCTCCCCGGCCGGGGCGAAGCCCGAGGCTCAATGCTCGACTGCCTCGGGTCCGGTCCGCCTGTCACCGGCGACCGGAACGGCCGGAGCCGCCGCTCCCAGCGGCTCCGGCCCCCAATTCGACCGGCATGGCGCCGGCCCGGATTCTGTCGGTTCCTCTGGCCGCTCCTGCATCCGCACGCAGGATGGCACCGTCATCCTGTTCGAGCCGCTGACGGGCAGGGCGGTTTCCGCCCGCGACAGAAAGACGGCAGAAGCGCGGCTTTCGCACCTCGACCCAGCCGCCGGGCGATTGGCCCGATCAGGCTGAGGCGGAGCCGGCGCTGGCCGGCCCTCGAACAAGACAACCCTGACCGCGGCCCAGCCAACCGGGCTGAGCCCTGACGCTTGCCTGACGGCTCGAGGCCGAAGGCGGAACCTTGGATGGAGCCTGGAGATGGCGAGCTATACCGACGCGGAATTGCAAGAGATCGCCCGCTGGCTGAAGGACGGGCTTTCCGCCTCGAAGGTCGCGGCGGCGTTCAGCGCGCTGCGCGGCAGCTCGGTATCACGCAACGCCATCATCGGCGTCGTCCACCGCAACGCCATGCTGGGCGCGATCGGCTTTGCCAATGGCAGGCCGGCGGCAGCCAAGCGGGCTGCGGACGAACGCACGGCGAGCAAGCGGGCGAGCGGCCTGCCGGCGCCGGGCAAGGCAAGCGCCAAGGTATTCGCCGAAACGATCGACGTCGCATTCGCCGCCAATGGTGCTGGCGTGCGCAAACCGGCCACCCGACCGAGGCGCGATCCGCCGCCGGCCTGGCTGCCGCCGCGCCTGTTCGTGCGCGAAGTGGGCGTGCTGGTGGCCGACGGCGAGGCCTATCGCCTCAAGGTGCCAGTGCCGCCTCGTACGGCCCTCGGCCGGCAGCCGCATGGCGTGGCGATGCGGTTCATCGACTGCCTGTTCGACCGCTGCCGCGCGCCATTG
>NZ_JBHUGZ010000009.1:0-39628 GCF_042682145.1 Mesorhizobium newzealandense
CCACAGCGCCGAGGACGAGCGCCGTGATCTCGAAGCGGCGATCCGCCTGCACTACGAGGTGACCGGCCAGCGCCCGACCGGCTGGTACACGGGCCGCACATCGGTCAACACGGTGCGGCTCGTGGGCCGAAGAAGGTGGCTTCGACTATGTGTCGGATACCTATGACGACGAACTGCCCTACTGGTTCGAGCATGCGGGTGGGGCGCAGCTCATCATCCCCTACACGCTCGACGCCAACGACATGCGTTTCGCCACGCCGCAAGGGTTTAACTCGGGCGACCAGTTCTTCGCCTATCTGAAGGACAGTTTCGACACGCTCTATGCCGAGGGCAAGGCTGGCCAGCCGCGGATGATGAATATCGGCCTGCACTGCCGCCTCGTCGGGCGACCGGGCCGGGTGGCGGCGTTTGAAGCGCTTCGTCGACTATGTCAAATCGCACGACAAGGTCTGGCTGGCGCGGCGCATCGATATCGCCCGCCACTGGCAAGAGAACCATCCCTATCAGCCGGCGGCACTGCGCCCGTCGAAAATGGAATTCGAGACGTTCGTCCACACCTTCGGCGGCGTCTTCGAACATTCGCCATGGATCGCCGAACGTGCGTACGAGCTGGAACTGGGTGCGGCACACGACACGTCAGGCGGCCTGCACAACGCGCTCTGCCGCATCTTTCGTTCCGGCAGCGAGACCGAGCGGCTTTCGGTGCTCAATGCCCATCCCGATCTTGCCGGCAAACTGGCCAAGGCCAGGCGGCTGACGGCCGAATCGACCAGGGAACAGGCCTCGGCCGGTCTCGACGCGCTGACCGACAAGGAACGCGAACTGTTTTCCAAACTCAACGCCGCCTACGTCACCACCTTCGGCTTTCCTTTCATCATAGCGGTGAAGGGCAAGACCAAGGAGGCGATCCTGGCGGAATTCGAGGCGCGCATCGGCAACGGCCGCGGCGTTGAATTTGAGACCGCCTGCAAACAGGTCGAGCGCATTGCGCTGCTCCGCCTCAGGACATGCTTCCGCAATAGGCTTGAACCCATGGATACGATCAGGATGCCCGACCGAACATACTACGCGCCGCATGGCGGCCATCCCGGCCAGAGCGAACTTCTGACCGGCCGCGCCGTCTTCACCGAGGCCTATGCCGTCATCCCCAGGGGGGTGATGCAGGACATCGTCACCAGTGCCCTGCCGTTCTGGGACAAGACCCGCGTCTGGATATTGTCGCGGCCGCTGTCCGGTTTTTGCCGAGACGTTCTCGCAATACATTGTCGAGGTTGCGCCCGGTGGCTCCAGCGAGCGGCCGGAACCCGACGCCGGCGCCGAGGGCGCCCTTTTCGTGGTCGAGGGCGAATTGACGGTTCTGCTCGCCGGCAGGAAGCATGTGTT
Organism: Mesorhizobium newzealandense; assembly: GCF_042682145.1. Classification (NCBI taxonomy): domain Bacteria; kingdom Pseudomonadati; phylum Pseudomonadota; class Alphaproteobacteria; order Hyphomicrobiales; family Phyllobacteriaceae; genus Mesorhizobium; species Mesorhizobium newzealandense. The sequence continues at coordinate 1,384 of NZ_JBHUGZ010000009.1, forward strand.
GCGGCCGGGGCGGCTTCGCCTTCCTGCCGCCGGCCAGCGGCTGGACAGTTCGCAACGAAAGCAAGGCCGCTGTCCGCTTCCACTGGATTCGCAAGGCTTACGAGGCGGTCGACGGTCTCGACGTGCCGGAAGCCTTCTTCACCAATGAACAGGAAATCGCGCCGACGCCGATGCCCGGCACCGAGGGCCGCTGGGCGACGACGCGTTTCGTCGATCCGGCCGATTTGCGCCACGACATGCACATGACCATCGTGACGCTGGAACCCGGCGCGGTCATTCCCTTCGCCGAGACCCATGTCATGGAGCATGGGCTCTATGTGCTGGAAGGCAAGGCGGTCTACCGCCTCAACCAGGACTGGGTCGAGGTCGAGGCCGCGACTATATGTGGCTGCGCGCCTTCTGCCCGCAGGCCTGCTATGCCGGCGGCCCGGGCAAATTCCGCTATTTGCTCTACAAGGACGTCAACCGCCACGCCAAGCTCGGCGGCGCCGGCATTGCAAGGCGGGCGCCGTGACCCGCATCATCGCGCGGCCGCTGACCCGCGAGGGCTTTGCCGCCTTCGGCGATGTCATCGACATGGGCGGCGACAACCACTACCCGATCAATGGCGGCAGGGCCGAGCGCTACCACGATCTCACCACGGCGCAAGCGACTGGGCCGAACGCCCGCGTGGTGATCTCGATGGTGCGCGGCACGCCCTACGAATTGCCGCTGAACCTGACCATGGTAGAGCGCCACCCCTTCGGCAGCCAGGCCTTCATTCCGCTGTCGCCACGGCCATTCCTGGTCGTCGTCTGCCATGATGGCGACGAGGGTCCAGGCGAGCCGCACGCTTCATCACCGCGCCCGGACAAGGCATCAACTATTCCCGCAATCTGTGGCACGGCGTGCTGACCGCCGCTCGGCGAGGCTCAGGATTTCCTGATCGTCGACCGTGATGGCGACGGCTCCAACCTCGAAGAGTTCCATTTCTCGCACGCCTACGAGATCCATCTCCCCGACGAGAGCCTGTAATGACCGACATTCCCTGATCGACCGGCTGCTCGATGTGATCGAGCAGGACATCGTGCCGAGACGGCAGAAGGCGTTGCTCACGGCAACAAGCTGTTCGGCGCAGCGATCCTGCGCAAGGACGACCGTTCGCTGGTGCTGGCCGAGACCAACAACGAGATGGAAAACCCGCTCTGGCATGGCGAGGTGCACTGCCTGAAGCGCTTCTACGAAATGCCCAAGGCAGAACGCGTCGATACGAAAGACGCCATCTTCATCGCCACGCACGAACCCTGCTCGCTCTGCCTGTCGGCGATCACCTGGACCGGCTTCGACAATTTCTACTATCTGTTCAGCCATGAGGATTCGCGCGACAGCTTCGCCATCCCGCATGACCTGAAGATCCTGAAGGAGGTCTTCACCCTCGATCCCGGCGGCTACAATGCCGAGAACGCCTACTGGAAGAGCTTTTCGATCCGCAGGCTGGTGCGGTCGCTGCCCGAGGCCGAGCGCCAGCGCCTGGAAATGCGGATCGGCAAGATCTCGACACGCTATGACGACCTGTCCGAGGCCTACCAGGCAAGCAAGGCCGAAAACGACATTCCGTTGAATTGACGCGGATTGACCAGCCGAATTCGTTGGCTGGCCCACGACGCGATGCCACCGGCTCCATCATCTGGCGATCCTGGAGTCCCGCATGAAAACCGTCACCGAATTTCCCGCAAGGTCATCGAATTTCCGGACATGGGGATCGTCATGCCCGACGGCTGCCGGCTGTCGGCGCGGGCGTGGATGCCGGAAGATGCCGGCGACGACCCGGTGCCGGCGATCCTCGAGCACCTGCCCTATCGCAAGCGCGACGGCACCATCTTTCGCGATCAGCTGACGCATCCCTATTTCGCCGGCCACGGCTATGCGTCGATCCGCGTCGACATGCGCGCAATGGCGATTCCGAAGGGCTGATGGACGACGAATATTCCGAACAGGAATTGCAGGATGCCTGCGACGTCATCGCCTGGGCGGCATCGCAGCCCTGGTGCAACGGCAATGTCGGCATGATGGGCATTTCCTGGGGCGGCTTCAACTGCCTGCAGGTGGCGGCCAAGCAGCCGCCTGCGCTGAAGGCTGTGATCAGCCTGTGTTCGACCGTCGACCGCTATGCCGACGACATCCACTACAAGGGCGGCTGCCTGCTGATCGAGAATTTCGGCTGGGCCTCGACCATGCTGTCCTATTCGTCGCGGCCACCGGACCCGCTGCTGGCCGGCGACAACCGGTGGCGCGATCTGTGGCTGACGCGGCTGGAAAACCAGCCCTTCCTAGCGCCGCTGTGGTTGAAGCACCAGCACCGCGACGCCTATTGGAAACGCGGCTCGATCTGCGAGGATTTTTCGGCCATCCATGCGGCGGTGCTGTCGATCGGCGGCTGGCATGACGGTTATCGCAACACCGTCTCGCATCTGGCCCACCAACATCGAAGCCCGGTGAAGGGCATCATCGGACCGTGGATCCACAAATATCCGCACTACGCTGCACCCAAGCCCGCGATCGGCTTCCTGCAGGAGGCCCTGCGCTGGTGGGACCGCTGGCTGAAGGGCATCGATACCGGCGTCGAGACCGACCCGGCCTACCGTGCCTATGTCATGGACAGTGTCCGCCCCGCCCGCTGGCATCCCGAGCGGCCGGCCGCTGGGTAGCGGAGCAGGAATGGCCGTCGTCCACCATCAAGACGCCAATCGATCGAGCTTATCCGAGGCACAGGCGGCAACGACAAGGTCCTGCCGGCGCTGATCGCCGTCGCGCTCTCCCACATTGCCCGCCTCGGTCCCGGCGCGACCGCCTCCGCAATGTCTTCCGAGGCTTCGCTGGCACTAGCCCTGCGTCGGCTCGTCGATGTGCATTTCCGCGACAACTGGCCGGTCGACCGCTATGTCGAGACTCTGGCCACGACACCGCATCTTCTCGACAAGGCCGCCCGCGCGGTGCTGGGCAGCGGCGTCAAGCGGGTCGTCAGCGAGCGGGCGGCTGCTGGAGGCCAAACGGCTGCTGCTTTTCACCGTGCGCACGGTCGAGGACATCGCCTACGAAATCGGCTTCGACGACCCGGCGTACTTCTCAAGAGTTTTTCGCGCGCGGGTCGGCGAGGCCCCGGCAGCCTGGCGCCGGAAGCAGTTGCAAGAGCATTGATGTTTATGGATGCGGGCCACGCGGCCCGCATCCAGTTTCCGGCTAGCGCCCCTGCTGCTGGCGCGCTTCCCGTTTCTTGCGCCACGGCGTGTTGGCCTCCCAATCGCCGGCCATGATGCAGCCCATAGGGCATGACCTCGTCGACGATCTCCGCCAGCCCGAAATGCTCGATCTGGCGGCGCATCGACGCGGCGTTCTTTGTAGGCGCTCGGCAGCTCCGAAATATCCGTCACGCCGGAGAAGAAGCGGGCATCGATGCCCTTCGTCTCTTCCTCGAAGATATCCGCGTCGGTGCGCCCGGCCTGCATGCGCCGGTGCTGGGTGCGCGAAAAGTTGCGCCCGGCGCCGTGCGGCGAGAAGCCAAGTCCGTGCGCCGCATTCCTGCCGCGCACGATCAGCACCGGTTTCCGCCATGTTGAGCGGGATCAGCGTCAGATCGGTCGCGTCGTCGGCCCAGTTATCGAAGGCCGGCGTGGCGCCCTTGCCGTGGTAGAACAACCCGTCCGAACGGCGGAAGACGAAGTTGTGCTCGTTCCAGAAACCGGTCCGACACCTTCGCCGATAGACGCTCGGCCGTCAGGTCATGGATAAGCATGTGATTGCCCTTGGTCCATTCGCGGATCGTCTGCAGGGCGGCCCAATACTCATCACCTTCCCGCGTATCGGCGGGAATCCAGGCATTCTGCGGCAAGGTTTCCGGCGACAGCGTCTTGCGAACGCCCTCGGCGATCTTCATCCCCTTGTTGTACAGCCGCGCACCCGGCGAACGTGAGCCGTGGTGGGTGACCAGCGCCGTCTCGCCGCTCGACTTCAGCGTGCCGACATAGGCGAAATGGTTGCCGTCGCCCTGCGTGCCGAAATGCTCGATCGCAGCACTGGTCATGTCGCGCAGCAAAGAGTTGGTCTCGAAGCGCTCGAAGACCTCCTTGGCCGGCCGGATCTGCTGGCCGCGTGGGCGTCCGCCCGGCCCGAAAATGGGTGACCGCGTGGACGGCATCGAGCAGCGTGGCCGGCGCCACACCCGGAAACACCGAGATCGCCATCGAGCAGCAGATGTCGGCCGAATGCATGCCGGGGTGGATGCCTTCCGACACCGCAACGCCGCCAACCGGAATGGTGCCCGACGGACCGGCCGGGCAGGCATCCGGCATGATGGCGCCGGCGCGGATCACCGGCGTGCGCATCAGCTCGGCCATGCTGGCGCATGACCGCTTCGACATTGGCGGCCTCGTCAGGCGTTTCCGCCTCGATGTGTCAGATGCAGCGGCATGGATCGAGCCGCATGCAGCGGCAGCGCAGGCGGCGGCGCGAAAGCGCGCGCGGCCTCCAGCGCGTCGCCCTGCGATCCGCCGCTCTCCAGCACCGCGTTGGCAGCGGCGAGCGCCTTGCCGAACCACTTGCCCTGCGGCATTCCGGCGTCGATCAAATCCTGTCCACTCAAAATCTCGGTCATGGCTTTCACTTTCAGTACAACTGATTTGGCAGCATTGCGTATTGCGGACGGACGACAAGGGAATGCGAGACATTTTTCCGCCACTTCGCGAAGATGCGAAGGAGGGACACGAACCCCCACGCCTTTCGGCACCCGCTTGCCTGTTTGGCGCAATTCCGGACGGAAAACCGTTTCACACGTTTCCTGGAATTGCTCGGCAGCGGGCTGCGTCTACCTGTAGTCTCGCAGGCATTCGTCCTTTCATTCGGTCTGGCGACAAGGATCGGCAAGACAATGACTGAGCTACTTCCGTCCCTGTGGGATGGAAGGGATGATTTGAACACCCGACCTTCCGCAACCTTCGCCGCGGACGCTCTAATCCTGCCTGCATTCGCCATTCTTTTTCCTTCTCCAGGCGGGCGACAAGTCGATGCGAGAAACCGATCGATCAATGACCGACGGTGGATTCGAACCACCAGATCCCAATGTATTCCCGCAGGCATTCGCTCTCTTCAATTGGCTGGCGACAAGAGGTGGTCGCCCGTCACCGACAGCAGGTCCGATATCTTCCAGTCGCCGTCGACCTTCTTGAACTTCCATTCCAGCCGGTGCGGATTGCCGGCGACGACGAAAGCGACAATGACCTTGGCCTGGTCGCCATTGATCGCTTCAAGCGTCTTCAGGCTCTTGTCGATCTCGGCCTTGTCATAGTCCGCATTGTCGAGCGCCATGTTGGGATCGAGGCATTCGCCCTGCCCCGACTTGCGTAGCGCGTCGCTCTTGTCGAGCACGGTTTTCGCCGGATCGATGAAATGGCTGCGCTGCGCAGGATCGATCTCCAGCCCTACCTGATCGTAAAACGGCCTGACAACCGCTGTCGGCGAACCCGGCTGGATCGGCGCGGCGGGCGCGGCTTCGGATGGCGACCATCCGACTGGCGGCGTTGCCGGTTCCACGGCACCGCCGGGCGCATTTGCGGGCGGCGCCCCGTTGTCGCCCGGGGCGGTGTCGGCCGGCGCGTTCGCCGGCGGCGCACCGAACAGTCCTTGCGCGGCAGCGGCGTTCAAACCCGCCGCCAGCAGGCACACAGTCGCCAGTGCCAGGAACGGGCGACGGGCCATCGCTTCACTCCGGCGTCTGGCCGCCCATACATTCCAGCGCACTGAGCTTCCAGTCGCTGGTCTTGGAGGCGATGTCCGAAATCTTCCATTTGCCGTCGACCTTCTTGAGCGACCAGACCATTTCACGTTTGGAATCATCGCCTTCCGAAAAGAGGCTGAAGGACGCGGTAACCTCGGCATTGTCGCCATCCACCTTCTCAGCCAGTTTCAGCGTTTTCGAGACAGTCTTCTGATCGAAGTCCTGTGCGTCCAGGCCGGGGTCGAAATCGATGCAGGCGACCTCGTCCGGGTTCTTTTTCTTTGCTTGGTCGTTCAGGTCGAACAGTTTCGTCACCGGCTCTGTGAACCGATCCCGGTATTGTTCGTCGGCCTCGAACTTGACCGCCGGAACATAGAAGAACTTCACCGCGTTGGACGCCGGCCCGGCGAAGGCGGCCGCAGGCAAGGCTATCGAAAGGGCGGCAACGAGCACTGTCAGTCTCATGCAGAATCTCCGGCTTTTGATGGCTTGAGCCTATCAATACCACGCATCCTGCATATCGGCTTTTTTGCGGCTCATGAAGTCCTGCGGCGCCAGCCCCAGGCGCCCCGCCAGACTTTCTGGAGGTTCGCAAAAGCACTTCCGCGGCCAACTGCCGACGATACTGGCCAGATACAATCGCCGCGAACATCACAGGATCCTCAGCCTCCGAAAGTCGCGACAGGCGGTTTGAGCCAGGAGCGCTCAGGCTTGACACCGAGCCCTGGCATCTGCGGGACGCGTATATGCCCGTTTTCGATGACGACGGGGTTTACCGGATCGGTATGCCCTTCGATGTATTCCTGCGCGATCCAGGCGCCCTCAAAACGGCTCGGCTCGACGGTAGCGGCGAGGTGCACGCATGCCGCGGCGATGACGTCCCCACCCCAGGCATCGTCGCAGCTGTGCGGAAGCGATCGTATCGCACACAGGTCGCGGACCGTGACCATCTTGGTGAGGCCGCCAAGGCGGGTGACCTTCAGTCCGAATCCGTCCGCGATACCTGAAGAAACTGCCCGCAGGACGGCATTCAAATCGTCGGTATTCTCATCGAGGTAGACCGGATGGGTTACGCGTCCCTTGAGACTCGCGACTTCCTCCATGGTGTTGCAGGGCTGTTCGAACACGAACGGGATTGCCTGGCAAAGCCGATCGATGTGCAGCGCCGCCGCGGCGGTGAGGCCACGATTGGCGTCGACGGCTATCCGGGCCTTGAAGCCAACCGCTTCCCATACCTTGTGCACGGTGGCGACGTCTTGCTCGAGATCTCGTCCGCCTATCTTGATCTGAAGTCGTGGGTATCCGGCCTTGACCTTGTCGAGGGCAATACGCGCCGTCTCGTCCGGTGCACCGACAATAGTCGAGTAGTAAGACGGCACACGATCGGTGAGCGCCCCGCCCAGAAGTGTTGAAACCGGAACGCCCAGCCGCAGGCCGGCGAGGTCGAGGAGCGCTATGTCCAAGGCCGCCTTGGCATAGTTGTGACCGTTCAACCGCTCGTCCATTCTTTTCGCGAGGCGGCGCATGGACGCAGTGTCCTCACCAACGAGTCCAGGCGCCATTTCGGCAATTGCTGCTCTCGCACCCAGAGCATGTTGGGGCTGATAAACAGGGCCGACCGGGCACGTCTCACCCCAGCCTGACAGTCCGTCCTCGGTGGTCACTTCAACGAGTGTGCTATCCAGATTCTGCACGGTATCGCTAGCCATCCGGTAGGCGCCGCCTTTGACAGGCAGAAGGACCTGATAGACTTTGATCGATTCGATGCGCATACGGACCTCAGCCCCCTTCGAGCCAAGCGATTCTGGCCATCTTGCCATCCGGGTGCATGACGGCGCTCTCGGTCACAAACATGGATCGAACTGCTGTGCTCAAGTCCGCACGTTGTGCTTGCGCTTCATGTAGTCCTTGGCGGTTTCGACCGCCACCGCCGCGTCGCGGCAGTACGCATCGGCGCCGACGGCCTTGCCGAATTCCTCGTTCAGCGGTGCACCGCCAACCAGCACGACATAGTCGTCGCGGATGCCCTTTTCCTTCATCGTGTCGATGACGACCTTCATATAGGGCATGGTCGTGGTCAGCAGCGCCGACATGCCGATGATGTCGGGCTGGTGCTGTTCGATGGCATCGAGATATTTTTCGACCGCATTGTTGATGCCGAGGTCGATGACGTCGAAGCCCGCACCCTCCATCATCATGCCGACGAGGTTCTTGCCGATGTCGTGGATGTCGCCCTTGACGGTGCCGATGACCATCTTGCCCTGCTTCGGCGCGCCGGTGGCGGCAAGCAACGGGCGCAGGATGAACATGCCGGCCTTCATCGCATTGGCCGACAGCAGCACTTCGGGAACGAACAGGATGCCGTCGCGAAAATCTTCGCCGACGATGCGCATGCCTTCGACCAGAGCTTCCGTCAGCACCTTGTAGGGCACCCAGCCGCGCTCGAGCAGGATGTTGGTGCCTTCCTCGATCTCTTCCTTCAGCCCGTCATAGAGATCGTCGTGCATCTGCTGCACCAACTCGTCGTCGGAAAGTTCGGAAAGAATGATCTCGTCGTCGGACATTTTGCCTGCGCCAATTGCTTGTCATTTACGGGCCGCCGGCACCTTTTGTCATAGGGTGCCGGCGGAATTTGCTTGCAAGTCTCGGGAGTTAAATCAGGCGTCCAGCCAAACGTTCTGGAAGTCCATTTCGTAGGTCTGGTGCATTCCGTAGTTCTTTACCTTCTTGCTCATGTGGCAGTAGAGCTTCTGCCAGAACGGCTGGATGATGACGCCGGAATCCTGCAGGATCTGCTCGACGTCCTTCATCACCTCCTTGCGCTTGGCGGGATCGGCCAGCGAAAGCGCCTGCTTCAGCTTGGCGTCGAAATCCGGGTTGGCATAGGCCGTTTCGTTCCAGGCCTCGCCCGAGCGATAGCCGAGCGCCAGCACCTGGACGCCGAGCGGGCGCATGTACCAGATCGTCATCGAGTATGGATACTTCGTCCAGTCGTTCCAGAAGGTCGAGCCCGGCAGCACCGTACGCTTCACCTTGATGCCGGCATCGCGCAACTGGCCGGCGATCGCATCGCCGGTGTTCTTCTGCCATTCGTCCTCGACGGTGATCAGCTCGTGCTCGAAGTCGGCCTGCCCGGCATCCGCCATCAGCTTCTTGGCGGCGGCGGCATCGCGTGTCTTCTTGGGCAGCGGATAGTATTCGGGATGGATCGGGGCGACGTGGTGGTTCTCGCCTACCGTGCCGAGCCCGGCGTAGCCGAGCTGCATGACGGCATTGTTGTCGACGGCCATCTGCAGCGCATTGCGCACCCGCTGGTCGTCATAGGGCTTGTGGGTGATGTTGGTGCGGGCAACGAGCGTGGTCGCCGTCGCGACCTCCGATTTCGCCAGATCCATCTTGTCGAGGGCGTCGATGAAGTCGGCCGGCGTTTCGAAATCGAGGTCGATCTCGCCGGATTCGAAGGCATTCAGCGTGGCGTTGAAGTCGGTGCCGTAGTCGATGAACTCGACACCGTCGAGCGGCGTTTCGCCACCCCACCACTTGCCGTTCTCGCGACGCTTGACGACCGCCTTCGTACCCACCGCATAGGACACCAACTCGAAAGATCCGGTACCGATTGGCTTCTTGATCGGGTCGGCACCATCCTTGTCGAAGTCGCGATGAACGACCAGCGCCGGATAGTCGGTGAAGCCCGGAATGATCGCGATGTCGGGTTCGGCCAGCTTCAGCTTGACCGTGAGGTCATCGACCTTGGTGATAGCGCCATCCTTGGCCTTGCCGGTCTTTGGGTCGATCAGCGCGCCGACACGTGCCGCCATGGAATTGCCGGATGCACCCTTCTCGCACCAGCGGTTCAGATTGGAGACCACGTCATCGGCGTTGAAGGCATCGCCATTGTTCCAGGTGACGCCTTTGCGCAGATGCAGAGTGTATTCGGTGGCGTCGTCATTGACGTCCCAGCTTTCGAGCAGGACCGGCTCGAAAGTGAACTGATGCGTGTAGCGGACGAGCGGCTCCAGCCAGCAACGGGTGACGTTTGCCATCTCGGTCCAGTCATAGGTGCGCGGATCCTTCTGCGCCTTGACCGACATCGCGACACGCAGCGTTCCGCCCTTTTTCGGTTCGTCGGCCAAGGCCTTTGTCGGCGCGGCAAGGCCGATCATGCTGTAGGCGAAAGCCGTCGATGCGCCGAAGGCGCTGGCCAGGGCCAGGAATTCGCGCCGGTTCATGCGGCCTGCACGCGTCTCTTTCGCCATTGTCTCGATAGCGCCCGGCACGCGGTCGCCATTGCTTCTGAAGAGCGTCATGTTTTCCTCCCTTGGTTGTTCCGTCAGGTCTTCGCCTGTCACATCAACTAACGCTGTCCGGCAGTTTTTCCTCACGCCGCGCGATCAAATCTTTGAGCCCCTCGGCGATGCCCTCGTCGAGCTTCGGCTCCTCATAGTCGGCCAGCATGTTGCGCGCCTTCTCGCGGCCGCGCGTGTCGTGGTCCTTCGCGCCTTCGGCCTTCCACTGTTCGTACGAATTGAAGTCCATGATGGTGGGCATGAAGAAAGCGGACTCGAAATGTTCGAGCGTGTGCTGGGTGCCGAGGAAATGGCCCTGCGGCCCCACCTCGCGGATCGCCGCCATCGCTTCCTTGAAATCGTCGAACGGAAGGCCGCCTGCATATTTGTACCAGCCGACAAGCTGCTCGCAGTCGGTGGCGAATTTCGAATAGCCGCAGGTGAGCCCCGCCTCCAGCCATCCGGCCGAGTGCCAGATGTAGTTGGCGCCGGCGAGGATGGCGGCGTGCATCAGCATGTTCGCCTCGTAGCCGGCCTGGGCGTCATTGAGCTTCGAGCCGACATGAAAGCCGGACGTGCGCCAAGGCAGCCGGTATTTCCGCGCCAGCGCGCCCATCAGGTACATCATCTGGGCGGCCTCCGGCGTGCCCCCCCATCGGCGCCCCGGTCTTCATGTCGACCGTCACCATGAACTGGCCGTAGATCTGCGGCGACCCCGGACGTAGGAGCTGCGTGAAGGCGACGCCAGCGAGTGCTTCCGCATTGACCTGCGCCACCGCGCCGACGGCGGAGGCCGAGGTTGAGGCGCCGCACAGCGCGAAGGGCGCCAGGATCAACGGCTGGTTGTTGCGCGCATAGACCTTCATGGCGTCCAGCATGGTGGCGTCCCACACCAGCGGCGAGTTGCAATTGGTGATCGACACCAGTACCGGGTTGTCGCGGACGAACTCTTCGCCGAACACGATGCCGGCCATCGCCATCGTGTCTTCGGCGCGTTCCTTCGAGGTGACGATGCCCATGAACGGCTTGTCGGAGTGCTTCAGCGCCGAATGGATGATGTGGAGGTGACGCTTGGGCACGGCAATTTCCATCGGCTCGCAGATGACCGAGCTCGACGAGTGCAGCGCCGGCGCCATGTAGGCGAGCTTGTGGAAATTGTTGAGGTCGGCGAGCGAGCCGTAGCGCCTGTTGTTGTCGAGGTCGCGCACATAGGGCGCGCCATACATCGGCACGAAGATGGAATTCTTGCCGCCGACGCGGACGGTACGCTCGGGGTTGCGGGCGTTGAGGGTGAATTCCGGCGGGACCTTCGAAACCAACTCCATCAAGAGCGCACGGTCGATGCGGACGCGCGTCTCGGATACATCGGCTCCGGCGGCCTTCCACAGGGCGATCGCCTCATCGTCGCGGAATTCGCAGCCGACCTCTTCGAGGATCAAGAGCGATTCCTGGTGGATCAACTCGACCGCCTCGTCAGGGACCATCTGATAGGCGGGGATCTGGCGCACCAGCGTAGGAAACGAGGCTATGGGGGCGCCACGTATCGCCTTGCGTCCCAGGCGACCGCCGCTTCTGCGGTTGGCGTGTTCGGTCACTGCAACGGCCGGTTCATTCATGGCAACTCATCCCTCCAACAGCCCGTCAACTTAGCGAGACGGAATATAGCTGTGACGCTGGAAAATCCTGATCTCTTGTATAAACTCTCCTTATGCGAAGCCTGCGCCACCTCTTGCCCTCGGCCGGCAGCTTGATCGTCTTCGAGGCCGCCGGGCGGCTGTCGAGCTTCACCGCCGCCGGGCGCGAGCTCGGCATGACGCAGGCGGCCGTATCCTACGCCGTGCGCGGTCTGGAGGAACAGCTCGGCGCCAAGCTCTTCCAGCGCCGCCACCGCCAGGTTCTCCTGACGGAGGCCGGCGAGCGCTTCCACGCCGACGTTTCGCTCGGCCTGTCGCATATCCGCAAGTCGGCGGAGGATCTGCGCCTGCAGGCGACCGGCGGCCATGTGACGCTGGCCGCCTCGACCGCCTTTGGCTCGTTCTGGATGATGCCGCGCCTACAGCAATTCCGCGACGAACTGCCGGGCGTCGACTTGCGCATCCAGACCGCCGACCGTGACCTCGACATCATCGCCGAGGGCATCCCGCTCGGCGTGCGCGGCGGCGTGCCGCGCGACTGGCCGGACTATCATTCGCTGTCGCTTGCAGACGAGGAGATCTTCCCGGTCGCGGGCCCCAGCTACCTAGCGAAGTTTGGGCTGCCAGAGACTGTCGCCGAACTTGCCATGCATCGGCTCATCCATCTCGAGGAGCCCTACCGCGAGGCCCCGAACTGGGACGAATGGTTCGCGGCAGCCGGAACCAGCCTCCGTAATGCCGAGCGCGGGTTGCGCATCAATGATTATGCGTTGGTGATTCAGGCGGTCATGGAGGGACAAGGCATCTCGCTCGGCTGGCGGCATCTCGTCGAGCGCCTCGTGGCATCAGGCCTGGTGGTGCCGGTGACGGATCATGTGCTGAGGACCGGCATCGGATTCTACGTCATCTGGCCAAAGAACCGCGAGCTCAGCGACAATGCGCGCAAGGTAAGGGATTGGCTGGTGGCGCAGGCGTGAGAGGGGCTGAATCTTGCAAGGCCAATGAAGACCGCCGCGATCCTTCCCCCTCTCTGTCCTGCCGGCATCGAAAGCTTCCGCATCGGTTCCGAATCCGCCTATAATGTCTGCATGCCCATTCGCCAGCTTTCCGAAACGATGATCAACCAGATCGCCGCCGGCGAAGTCATCGAGCGTCCGGCAAGCGTGGTCAAGGAACTGGTCGAGAATGCGCTCGACGCCGGTGCTGGCAGGGTAGAGATCGTCACCGCCGGCGGCGGGCTGAATCTGATCCGCGTCACCGACGACGGCTCCGGCATCCCCGAACCGGAGCTGGCGCTGGCGATCGCGCGTCACTGCACCTCCAAGCTCACCGAGGACATTCACGACATCCGTTCGCTCGGTTTCCGCGGCGAGGCGCTGCCGTCGATCGGCTCGGTTTCGCGGCTGTCGATCCGTTCGCGCACGGCTTTGGGCGACAGTGCCGCCGAAATCGGCATTGAGGGCGGCCGCGTTTCGGCAGTCAAGCCGGCGGCAGCCAATCGCGGCACCACAGTGGAGGTCCGCGACCTGTTCTTCGCCACGCCGGCAAGGCTGAAATTTATGAAGGGCGAGCGCGCCGAAAGCTCTGCCACCAGCGATATGGTCAAGCGCATCGCCATCGCCTTCCCTGCCGTGCGTTTCACGCTGGTAGGCTCGGATCGTTCGACGCTGGAACTGCCGGCGACGGACGACAGCTCGGAAGGCAGCCTGCGCCGCGTCGCCCAGGTGATGGGCGCCGACTTTCCGGACAATTCCATTGCCATCGACGCCGAGCGCGAGGGTGTCCGCCTTACCGGTCATGTGTCGATCCCGTCCTTCACCCGCGCCAACGCGCTGCAGCAATATGCCTATGTCAATGGCCGGCCGGTGCGCGACAAGCTGGTCGCCGGCGCCATTCGCGGCGCCTTCGCCGACGTCTTGCCGCGCGACCGCCATGCGGTGACTGTGCTGTTCCTGACGCTCGATCCGGCGATTGTCGACGTCAACGTTCACCCGGCCAAGGCCGATGTCCGCTTCCGCGATCCAGGACTGGTACGCGGGCTGATCGTCGGCGCTGTCCGGCAAGCCCTTGCCGATTCCGGCATCCGCGCCGCCACCACGGGGGCAGCCGGCATGGTGGCGGCGTTCCGGCCGGGCGCCGCATCCTACGGCCACGGCGGGCCTGCCAACGGCCACCGCAGCTACGAGGCATCATACCATGCGTCCGGCCCCGGCTTTGACCCGGCGCGCTCGCCGCAGCGACCGCTCGACATGGGTTTCGAGGACGGCGGCTTCGATCAGCGCGGTTTGCGTGAAAACGAGCAGGCAGCGTTCGACGCCGGTCCGCTTGCCAGCGCCGATGCGCGCGCCGGGCAGAGCGAAGCTGCCGAGACGCTGCTTGGCGCGGTGCTGGGAGCTGCGCGCGCGCAGGTGCATGAGAACTACATCGTCGCGCAAACCAGGGATTCACTTGTCATCGTCGACCAGCATGCGGCGCATGAGCGGCTGGTCTATGAGGCGCTGAAGAACGCGCTGCATTCGCGGCCGGTGCCCTCGCAGATGCTGCTTTTGCCTGAAATCATCGATCTGCCGGAAGAGGATGCCGAACGACTGGCGATGCATTCCGAGACGCTGGCCCGCTTCGGCCTCGGCATCGAGCGTTTCGGCCCGGGTGCGGTCGCGGTGCGCGAAACGCCCTCGATGCTGGGCGAGACCAATGTCGGGCAATTGGTGCGCGACCTCGCCGACGAGATCGCCGACAACGACACGGTCGAGACGCTCAAAGGACGGCTGGACAAGATCGCGGCAACCATGGCCTGCCATGGCTCGGTGCGCTCCGGCCGGCTGCTCAAGGCCGAGGAGATGAACGCGCTGCTGCGCCAGATGGAGGCGACGCCGGGCTCCGGCACCTGCAACCATGGGCGGCCGACTTACATCGAGCTGAAGCTCGCCGACATCGAGAGGCTGTTCGGGCGGCGGTGAAGGGCGCGGCGCCAGATCCCGCTCCGTTGCTTCGCAGTACGAAAAAGGGCCGCATTTCAGCGACCCTTTTTGATTCAGTAAATCCTTATAAGCCTCTGATTCACCTCTTCAAATTGACCACGATCACACCGCCGAGCGCCAGTGCGCCGCCAAGCATTCCGAGCAGCGTCGGCACTTCGCCCAACCAGAAGAAGCCGATCAGGGCGCACATGGGCGAAACCAGATAGAGGAAGTTCGAGGCGCGTGCGGCCGGCAGGCGAGACAGGGCGGTCGCCCAGGCGGCATAAGCGATCAGGCTGGGCACGATGCCGAGAAAGATCACGGCGCCAAGGCCGGCGGTGTTGGCAACCGCTGCCTGCGCAAAGCCACTCGGCAGGAACGGCGACAGGCAGAGCGCGCCAAGTATCATGTTCGAAGCCGAAATGGTCAGCGGGTGATGGCGGGCGAAGAGCGGCTTCTGGACGATGGTGTTGACGGCCGAGCATAGCGCCGAACCCAGCACCAGCAGCGCGCCTGCGTTAAAATGCAGGCCATTCCCATCGCCCACGGCGATGATGCCGATGCCGGCGAAGGAAATGGCGGTGCCAGCCCAGGCCCACTTCGAGAAGCGTTCGCCGAGCAGCGCCAACGCCATGATGGCGGTGAAGATCGGGCTGACATTGATGATGAAGCCGGCAGCGCCGGCCGAGACGGTCAGCTCGCCGAAATTGAGCATCGCCGTGTACAGCGCCACGAAAATGGCGCCGCCAAAGACCAGGCGCCACAATTCGTCGAGCCTGGGCAGCGCCGGACGCTTGACAGCGAGGAAGATCGCCGCCGGCACCGCGGCGATGGCAAAGCGCAACGCACCGAGTTCCAGCGGCCCGAAGGCCGCAAGGCCGGCGCGGATGGCCGGAAAGGCAGAGGCCCAGCCAACCACCGTCAGCGCCACCGCGATGGCTGCCGTGGTGTCCATCCGTTGTGTCGGATTCAACGTGCTGGTCATTGCGCTCATCTCACTGTCCTCGTGTTCTCGTGCCCTGAAATGCAGAAAACGCCTTTTCTGACCAGTTGACAAACGACCAAATCGAGGATCATCTGTGACTATGGATCACAGCTCAGACACAATGGTGCCGCTCGAAACGCTGCGCGCCTTCGACGCGGCGGCGCGGACGGGCAGCTTTTCGGCGGCGGCCGAAAAGCTCAACATCACCCATGGCGCCGTCAGTCGGCAGATCGCCAAGCTCGAAGACTGGCTGGGCTTGAAGGTTTTCGATCGCGGCGCGCGCGGTGTCTCGCTGACGATCGAAGGCAACCGCCTGCACCTGCGAACGGCGGAAGCTTTCGCGCTGATTTCGACCCATTCCGACCGCTGGGTCGAGCCGCGCGGCACCGCCGTGGTCCGGCTGACCTCGATCCCCTCGGTCAGCGGGCTGTGGCTGATGCCGCGTATGGCGGCGCTGGAGAACAATCCCTCCAAGCTGCGCATCGTGCTCGACGTCGATATCCGCCAGGCCGACCTTGCCGATGAAGGCATCGACCTGTCGATCCGCTGCGGCCGCGGTGGCATTCCGGGCCGCGTCTCGGTGCAGCTTTTCGAGGAACATGTCTTCCCCGTCGCGTCGCCCGAGCTTGCCCGCGAGATTGGCCGCGGCGACCCTGCCCGGCTGCTCAAATTTCCGCTGATCAACGATTCCGACGCTTCGGCCTGGCGCGCCTGGTTTGCCGCGCAAGGCATGGATTACCGCCCACGCCCGCAGGATCGCCGCTTCGAAGACTACAATCTGGTGCTCGACGCCGCCGCCTATGGGCTCGGCATCGCGCTGGCGCGCCCACCGCTGACCGGGCATCAATTGAAGTCGGGCCGCATCACCGCCGTCGACGAGCGCACCGCGCTCAACCCAGTGTCCTACTGGCTCGACCGGCCGACGGGGCGGCCGCGTACCGCCGCGGCAGAACTGGCGCGCCGGATCGCGGTGCAGGCAGGGCTTGGCATGGAAAAGATGGAAGCCTTTATCGAGGCTGACGGCTAGCGCAGCACCAACAGAACGAACCCGACCACCGCCGCGGCCAACAGTCCGGCCGCCAGTGACATCACACCGACGCTCACCTGCCTGTGTTCGAGCCGCGCCGAATCGCCCTGCCGGGAGCCGGCCTGCCTTGACGCAGTAGCCACACTGGCGATGGAAGCGCGGCGCGGCGGTGAAACCACGGGGGAGAGAAGCGGCAGCCACGGCAAGGTTGCCGGCCTTGCGGCGGCCCCCTCATCGATCCTTGCCAGAGGCAGCGCCAAGCCACGTTGCGCAGTGTCGCCGTCCGATGGCCTCCTGGCTGCAGTGGCCACCGATGCGGCATCGCCGGCTGTTTCGCTGTGCGGTTCCGCGAGCGCCAGATAGGCCTGTATCATTTGGGCCGAGGCCGTCTGCTGCGCTCTTGCGGCCGTTGCCGGCAACAGCATCGGCAAAGTCGGTGTCGCCACGGGTCGCACAAGCGAGCCGGACGGCGCCGGCGGCGCCACGATAGCCTTCAGCAGCGTCGTTTTGACCGGATCGGCCTTGGCCGACGGCACGGCCTGCGGCGTCATCGCCTCCTTGAGCAAGGCAGCAAGACGGGCGGAAGAAATGTCCATTGTGCCCTATCAACAGCGCTTTTCCGCCTGACAATAGGGGATCAGCATTGTCTCAGGCTTGTCACACGCTTGACCTTGCCGCCAATTTATGGCGATGAAATCCCCATGAACCTTGGCGCCACTGCATGATGAACCGTTTCGAAGGCCCTGGCGGCAAGGAAGCCCGTATCCGCTATCTCGATGGCGACTTCCAGGTTACCAGCCCGGGCGCTTTCGTGCGCTGCGCAGTGACCGGCGAAAGCATCCCGCTTGACGAGCTGAAATACTGGAGCGTCGCCAGGCAAGAGCCCTACATCAACGCCACCGCCTCGCTGCGTCGCGAGATCGAGGCGCATCCGGAGTTGCGCAGCCGGCGTTAATGTTTGCGCAAGTGGTTGTCGCAGAACGGCAACGCACTTCAGCACGACAGGCGGCAGGTCAGCCCTTCAGCTTGCGCTGGCGCCAGGCATCAAGCGTCTCGTGAATGATGCGTTCCGGCACATTGTCGAGTTCGAACACGGTGTCGATCTCCAGCACCTCGAGCCGGTCGAGAAAGTCCTGTGAGGCGCCGTGGCGCAGCCGGGCGGCATCCTTGGCGGTGGTGATGAGGCCGAGCCCTTCGGCGCGAGCCGTCGCCACCAGTTCGGCAAGCTCGTCCTCGCCATAGAAATGATGGTCCGGAAACGGCCGCGTCAACACCAGCTCGCCGCCGGCCTCGCGCACCGTATCGAAGAATTTCTCGGGATGGCCGATGCCGGCGAAGGCGAGGAAGCGCTTGCCGGCAAACCCCTGCTTGTTGCTCGGTCCGGTATGGGCCTCGAAGATCGGCCGGGCGGCGCGCGCTGCCTGGCGGACCACGGCATCGGCTGCGGTACCCTCACCCATTTTCAGCAGCCCGCTGGTGAAGACCAGCTGGTCGACGATCTTGGCCCGGAGGGGACCACCCGGAATGACGCGGCCATTGCCGATGCCGTAGCGCGCATCGACGACCACCAGCGCATAGTCGATGTGGATGCGTGCGCTCTGGAACCCGTCGTCCATGATCAGGAAATCGCAACCGTGTTTTTCCAGCAGTAACCGGGCGCCGGCGGCGCGGTTCGGTGTCACCGCCACCGGCGCGTGTTCAGCCAGGAGCAGCGGCTCGTCGCCGACATGCCTGGCGCTGTCGTGATGCGCATCGACGACATGCGGCTCGGCGAACGAGCCGCCATGACCGCGCGACAGGAAACCGGGTTTGAGCTGCATGCGTTTGGCCTGTTCGGCCAAGGCGATCGCCACCGGCGTCTTGCCGGTGCCGCCAACGGTGAAATTGCCGATACACAGAACCGGCGCCTCGATCTTCTCGCGCCGGGCGCGCCGCATGCCGCGGCCGGCGACGAGCGCATAGATGGCCGAAAGAGGCGACAGTGCCAGGACCCGCCAGTCCGGCTCTTCCCACCAGAATGGTGGTGCTTCGGAAGCCACTTTAGCGCCCGTTCGCGCCCTTCAGGCGCGACTTGACGACCAACGGCTGGATGTAGGGCTCGAGCGATTTCAATGTGCGCGCCAGCGCACCGCGCATCTCGTCGACGGTCGCGACCCCCGCCGCCATCATCTCGTGACGCGCCACTTCGTTGGTCAAAAGGAAATTGACGGCGCCGGCCAGCATGTCGCGGTCGCGCACCAGCTTGGCACCGCCGCTGTCGAGCAGGCGCTGGTAGGCCTCGCGAAAATTCTGCACATTGCGCCCAGCGAGAACCGCCGTGTCGAGCATGGCCGGCTCCAGCGGGTTCTGGCCGCCCTCCGAGGTCAGCGAGCGGCCGACAAAGGCGATTTCGGTCAGCCGGAGATAGAGCCCCATCTCGCCGATCGTATCGCCAAGCAGGATGTCGGTGTCGGCAGCGATCCTGTCGCCCTTGCTGCGTCGCGCCACCTTCAGGCCCATGCCGAAAATCTGCGCCGCCAGCGCCTCGGCGCGATCGGGATGGCGCGGAACGACGATGGTCAGAAGACCATGGTGGCGTTTGTGCAGTGTCGCATGGACTTCGGCGGCGACCACCTCTTCGCCGTCATGGGTCGAGATCGCCGCCCAGGTCGGGCGTGCGCCGATCTGCCGCCGCAGCGTCGCCAGCACCCGCTCGTCGACAGGCGGCGGCGAGGTATCGGACTTGAGGTTGCCAGACACGGTTACCGGGCGGGCGCCGAGCGAACGGAAGCGCTCGCCATCGACATCCGACTGGGCAACGACATGTGCCAGGTTCTCGAACAGCGCCTCGGCGATGTTGGCCCGCTTCTTCCACGACGTGAACGAGCGGTCGGACAGCCTGCCATTGACCAGCACCTGCGGCACGCGGCGCGCGCCAAGCTCGAGGATGGTCATCGGCCAGATTTCGGATTCGGCGATGATCGCCAGGTCCGGCTGCCAGTGGTCGAGGAATCGGCTGACCGCCGGCTTGAGGTCGAGCGGCACATATTGGTGGATGATGCGATCGCCGAGCCGCTCGTCGACGACCTGCGCCGAGGTGACCGTGCCGGTGGTCAGCACGATGTTGACGCCGTAATCGAGAATGCTTTCGACCAGCGGCACGACAGCCAAGGTCTCACCGACGCTCGCCGCATGGATCCAGATCACCGGCCCATCGGGGCGCGGACGGCCGGCGACGCCGTAGCGCTCGCGGCGGCGGCTGCGGTCTTCCTTGCCGCGCGAGGTGCGCCAGGCGACATAGGGTCCGACCAGCGGATAGGCGGCGGCACCGGCGAAACGGTATGCCGACAACATGGCTCGCGCCCAGCGACCGCTCATCGCGGGCCATCCACGAGACGGTAGGCCTCGGCGGTCGCGGCATTGAGCGCGGCCGTGACTTCTTGGCGCTTGCGCTCCATTTCGGCGTCATCGGCGCCGGCCGACACGAAGATCGGCGTGCCGATGACGATCGACGAGCGACCGAACGGCAGGTTGATGGTGGTCTTGTCCCAGCTCTTCTCCAGCACCTTGCGGCGGCTGGTGGTGATGGCGACAGGCAGCAGCGGCCGGCCCGAGAGCCGCGCCAGGAGAACGATACCAAGCCCTGCGTCTCGAGGCGTACCGTGCGGAATGTCTGCGATCATGGCAACGTTCTTGCCGGCGGCGAGCGACTTTTTGAGGGCGATAAGCGCTTTTGCCCCGCCCTTGTCGATATGCCTGGCATTTTCACGTCCGCCCGAACCGCGCACCGCCTCGATGCCGAATTTCTGCAGCATCAGCGCGTTGAGCTCGGCATCGGCGCTGCGCGAGACCATGGCGACCAGGGGCTTGCGCTTGGGGTAGTAGGCTGGCGTCAGCAGGTGCTGGCCGTGCCACAGGGCGATGATGCCGGGCTCGAATTCGGTATACGCCCCGCCCGAGAAGCGTGCCGATCCCTCGACGAGGCGATTGGTCAGGCGCACGAGCCGCACGAACTGGGCGAACAGGCTGGCTATGGCGTTCTTGACGAATCGCGACTGCGCCAGCGGTTGACGAATCTTGCGCCAGAAGGCCTTGGTCGTGCGGCTGCGCCCCCTGGCCTTGGGCGCGGCCTCGCTCGCTGGCCTTTTCGCCAGATCATGCTCCATCGAAATCAACCGACGGCCTTGCTGTCGGGGTCCAGCAGCCGGTGCAGATGAACGACGAAATAACGCATATGGGCATTGTCCACGCTGGCTTGCGCCTTGGCTTTCCACGCCGTGTGCGCGGATTGATAGTCCGGATAGATGCCGACGATGTCGAGCCCGTCGAGATCGCGGAACTCGGTGCCCCCAAGTTTCTTCAGTTCGCCGCCGAACACCAGGTGCAAAAGCTGCTTCTTTCCGTCTTCCGCGGCCATGTCGGTCCTTCACATATCGTGAGTTTGTGACAGGTCTAGACCAAAGCCGCCGACTTTGGAACCTTCGAAAACGCTTTCACGCATCCAGCCCGGCGATGACGCCGGCGAGCACGGCCAGCAGTTCACCGCTGCCGGCGGCGAGCGCGCCGTGGCGGGTGACCTCGCCGGCATAGAGCGGCGCGCGGCCATGCTGGTCGAGCAACTGGCCGCCGGCCTCGCGCAGGATGAGATCGGCGGCGGCAATGTCCCAGTCATGCGCGTTCGGCTTGACGAAAGTGGCGTCCAGCGCGCCATTGGCGATCATGGCCAGCCGATAGGCGAGCGAAGGGCTGTAGGGCGCCCGCTTCAGCCGCGCCTGCCATTCGGCTGGCATCAGGTCGGTCAACTGCTTCAGCCCGGAAATCTCGGCCGTATCCGCCAGCTTGCGCACCGCAATGCGCTTGCCGTTGCGGAAGGCGCCCTGTCCGGGCAGCGCCCAGTAGGTCTCGTCCATCGCCGGGCATTCCAGCACCCCGGCAAGCGTGCGGCCATGCTCGACGACGGCAACGCTGACGCACCAGGTGCGCTGACCTTCCAGGAAGCCGCGCGTGCCGTCGATCGGGTCGACGACGAAGGTGCGGCGTGCAGAAAGCCGAACCGGATCGTCTGCGGTTTCTTCCGACAGCCAGCCATAGTCCGGCCGCGCCGCAAGCAACGTCTGGCGCAGATAAGCGTCGGCGGCATGATCGGCCTCGCTGACCGGCGATGTGCCGCCCTTCATCCAGACTTGCGGGTTGTTGCCGAAATAGCGCATGGCGATGACCCCCGCCTCGCGGGCGGCATCGCGCAGCAGTGGCAGATCTTCGGTGGCCCCGGGAGAGATCAGCTCATGCTCCGGCAAGGGTCATGCCTTCGATCAGGAGCGTGGGGGCGGCGGTGCCGAAATTGCGGTCGAGGTCATCAGCCGGCACCATGTTGAGGAACATGGTCTTCAGGTTCGAGGCGATGGTGACCTCCGCGACGGGATAGGCCAGCGCACCATTCTCGATCCAGAAGCCGGAGGCGCCACGGCTGTATTCGCCGGTGACCATGTCGACGCCCTGGCCGAACACCTCGGTGACGTAGAAGCCGGTCTTGAGCGATTTGATCAGCTCTTCCGGCGACAGTTCGCCGGGCTCTATGGCGAGATTGGTCGAGGACGGCGAGACGGAGGAGCCGCCGCGCGCGCCGCGCCCATTGGTGACGAGACCAAGCTCGCGCGCGGCCGATGTCGACAGGAACCAGTGGTTGAGCACGCCTTTTTCAACCATCAACAGCTTCTCGCCCTCGATGCCTTCGCCGTCGAACGGGCGCGAGGCCTGGCCGCGTTGCCTGAGCGGCTCGTCGGTGACGGTGATCGCGGACGCAGCCACTTGCTTGCCCATCATGTCGCGCAGGAACGAGGTCTTGCGCGCCACCGAGGCACCGTTGATGGCGCCGGCAAGATGGCCGGCAATGCCGCGCGCAACGCGCGGGTCCAACACCACGTCGATCGGCCCCGTCGCCGCCTTGCGCGCGCCGAGGCGGCGCACCGTGCGTTCGCCGGCCTTGCGGCCGATGTCTTCGGGCGCATCGAGATCGGCAAAATGCTGGCGCGAGGAGAATTCATAGTCGCGCTCCATGCCGGTGCCCTCGCCGGCAATGACGCTGGCCGAGCGCGAGAAACGCGAGCCGACATAGTGGCCGAGGAAGCCGTGCGATGTGGCCAGCACCAGGCCGCCCAGGCCGGCACCGGCGCTAGCACCGGCCGAATTGGTCACGCCCTTGACGGCAAGTGCCGCCGCTTCCGCCGCCAGTGCTGCTTCCTTCAACTGGTCGGCTGACACTTCGGTGGCGTCGAACAGGTCGAGATCGCGCGTCTGTCTGGCGAGCAATGCCGGGTCGGCCAGCCCCTGATAGGGATCCTGCGGCGACACTTTCGCCATCGCCACGGCACGCTCGGCCAGGGTTCTCGGATCGGATGCGGCGGTTGCCGAGACGCTCGCAACCCGCCCATCGACGAAAACGCGCAGTGAGACATCCTCGTTCTCGGACGATTCGGTGCCTTCGACCTTGCCGAGCCGCACCGACACACCGGTCGAGCGGCTGCGCACGGCCACCGCGTCGGCGGCATCGGCGCCAGCCTTTTTGGCAGCTTCGACCAAAGCCGCGACGCGGTCAGTCAATTTTGCTGCATCTGATATATCGGTCATGCGCGTGATCCTGCTGGTGCGGCCAGCGTCCAGCCGCTGCCACCCATCTATTGTTCCGGTCCGGCTTGTGCAATGGCATAGGCTTCAATCAAAATGCATCGGTTCACGGTTCGCATCACGAACCGAGGCATGGCAAACCCGACCCGCAGCCCGCTCGGAGCATTTTCGATGACGCCTTTCCATCTCGCCTTCCCGGTCCGTGATCTCGATGAAACCCGAACTTTCTATGGCGAAGTGCTGGGCTGCGCGATCGGCCGTTCGTCAACGACCTGGGTCGATTTCGACCTGTTTGGCCACCAGATGTCGGCGCATCTGCGGCCACAGGCCGCGCCGGCGGCCAGTGACGGCAAGGTCGACGGTATTGTCGTGCCGATTCCGCATTTCGGCGCCGTGCTCTTGATGGACGACTGGCAACGGCTGGCGACGCGGCTGGAGGCGCGCGACGACATCGACTGGCTGGAACGGCCAATGGTCCGCTTCAAGGGCGAACCCGGCGAACAGGCGACGCTGTTCATCCGCGACCCCTCGGGCAATGCGCTGGAATTCAAGGGTTTTCGCTCACTGGAGCAGGTTTTCGCGCACTAACAGGAGCCAGAGGCGATATTCTGCTCCCGGCTGATCAGCGACCGAAACGATCTGCCGCAAAGGGTGCGAGGCGCGCCGGGTGGCCGCGTCCGCCGATCAACTCGGCGACCAGGCGCGCCGTGATCGGCGCGAGCGTCAGGCCGAGATGGCCGTGGCCGAAAGCATGGATCACTCGGGAATTGCCGGGCGAAGGACCGATGACCGGCCTGGAATCCGGCAGGGACGGTCGGAAGCCGAGCCATTCCGATGAAGATGAGCTTAGATTGGGAAAGAATTGCCTGACGCCGCGATCGAGCAGCGCCAGCCGGCGCGGATTTGGCGGCGCGGCAAGTCCGCCGAGCTCAACGGTTCCAGCGACACGCAGCCGGCCGGCCATCGGCGTCATGTAGAAACCCAGATCGACGGGACAGACAGGCCGGGTCAGCAACGGAGCGTCGGTCCGGAATTCCAAGTGATAGCCACGCTCCGTCTCAAGCGGGACGCTGTCGCCGGCCTGCGCGGCCAGTGCGCGCGACCATGCACCGGCGGCGATCACCACCATACCCGCCTTGATGCCAAAGCCGGGACCGCTGAGCCGGACAGCGCCGGTTTCGGCTTGCAGCCTGGTAATTGTCGCTTGCTTCACCGACGCACCGCGCGCGATCGCCGCACCGAGCAGCCGCTGCATCACCGTCTTCGGATCGGTGACGTTCGTCGAATCCGGGAAGTAAAGTCCACGCGTCCCGCTGGCCGGCAGGCCGGGCTCAAGTGCTGCCACCTCATCAGGCGTCAGAATCTCCTGGTGAATGCCGAACCCGGCACGCATCGCCCGGCCGCCGGCGCCGGCGGCAAAATCGCTTTCACGGCGATAGAGGTAAAGGCAGCCATTGCGGCGCATCAGGTCCTCCAGGCCGGCCTCCGTCACCATTTCCTCCCAGGCCGGCAAGGCCTCGGCCAGCAATCCGGCGAGGGCCAGTGCATTGGCGCGGGTGGCCGCCGGCAGCGATTGTTTGACAAAGCTGACCAGCCACGGCGCCAGCTGGAACAGGGCCGGCCAGCGCAGCGAAAACGGACTGTCAGGGTCGAGCAGCAGCTTCGGCAGCGTGCGCAGCACGGCCGGATTGCCGACCGGCATGCAGGCGTATTCGGCGATCGTGCCCGCATTGCCGAACGAGGCGCCGGAGCCCGGCTCATTGGGATCGATGAGCAGGACTTCGCGACCCTCGGCGGCAAGACGGAGCGCCGTTGCCAGCCCGACAACGCCTGCGCCGACCACGGCGATTTCAACCTTTTCTTCTGCTGCCACCGTTGGATTCCTAAACGAAGCCAGGCAATTGCAAATGGCCGGCTGCAAGCAGTTCGGCCATCATGGTCAGCGCGGTGCGCAGATCGTCCAGCGAGCGGGCGGCACCGACGTTGATCCGCACCCCATGCTGCACCGGTTCGCGGCCGACCGCGAAGGCATCGCCGGGAAGCACGGCCACGCCGCGCTCCAGGCAAGTGCGGGCGAAACCGGCACCCCGCCAAGGCTCGGGAAGTCGTAGCCAGGCATGGGTCGAAGTGGCGTGGCTCTGGACATCGTAGCGGCCGAGGATTTCGCTCAGCACCGCCTGGCGCCGGCGCAATTCCTGTTTCTGGGCCTCGATGATGCGGGCGGCCGTGCCTTCTTCGATCAGCCGCGTGCCGATGAGCGCCGTCAACGGACTGATGCTCCAGCAATTGATGCGCAAAGCCGCCGCGACCTGGCCGGCTATGGTGCGTGGCGCGATGACGAAGCCGAGCCGCAGACCCGGCGCCAGGCATTTCGACAAGGCGCCGATATGGACAGTCAGTTCGGGCTCGATGCTGGCCAGCGATGGTGGCGGATTGTCAGCCAGCGGGCGATAGACGTCATCCTCGATGATCAGGACGTTGTGGCGCCGGGCGACGGCGACCAGTTCGTGCCGGCGCTGTTCGCTGAGCGTGATGGTCGTTGGATTGTGCAGGGTCGGCACCAGGAACACCGCGCGGGGACGAAGCTGAGCGCAGGCGGCTTCGAATGCGTCGGGCCGCATGCCGCCGCGGTCCATGCTGACACCCCTGAGATCCAGCCCATGCACGCGGCACAGCGCGTTGATGCCCTGATAGGTCACGTCGTCGGCGAGCACGACCTCGCCCTGCCTGGTCACCGCGCCGAGCACGCAGTCCAGCCCGTGCTGGGCGCCGGCCGCCAGCACCACCCGGCCGGGATCGCCGTCGCCGGCCACCGGCCGCATCCATTCGGCGATCGCGGCCCTCGCCCATAGCGGTCCCTCGGCCGGATGATAGTCCTGCAGCGTCGGGTAATAGCGGTCCTTGGACAGGCGCGGCAGAAGCAGCGCCAGCGCGTCGAGATAGGCGGAGGTTGCCGGCCGGTTGACGGAAAGGTCTATGACGCCGGTGTCGTCGCTCGGCGCCGAGACGAATCCCGGCCTCTCGCCGGTGTCGCGGGCAGCAACCGTGGTGCCGCGTCCGGGCCGCGCTTCGAGCAGGCCGCGCTGCTGCAGCGTCGACAGGGCGCGCGTCACCGTGGTGACGTTGATGCCGAGCGCGCGCGCGATCTCGCGCTGCGGCGGCAGCCGGTCACCGACGGCGAGCGTGCCAGCCGCGATGCGTTCGGCAATCGCATCGGCAAGGCGGCGATAGACCGGACCTTCATCCGAGGCGAGCTTGAGGTCTTGAAGCATGCGGCTTTCGGTGGGTTGATACGATCTAGCTACGGCGCATCTAGCATAAGACAATGCTCCGGACAATAGCGCTTGTCTGGCCTGTATTTCGAAGTATGGCTGCTTAAAACTCACACAATCGCGCAAAAAGCCGCTTGACGGGCAAACTTGTCTGCATCTATGGTCGATTAGACATAGATTGTGTGAGCATACAAGTTGGATAGCTGCCCCTTGAGCGGCCAGCGTCATGCGAGACCAGGACATGCACGGCAAACAACAGCTCGTTTCGACTCGTGGCCCCTGTAGCCGCACAAAAGAAGCCGGCCGGTGATGGCCAAAGCGGCAGCCTTGTCGGTCGAACGCGCGGGGCCCGGCGCCGATGCCGGCCGCCTGGGATTCGTCGAGTTCGTCGATGTCGAGAAATCCTATGACGGTCGTGCCTTCGCGGTGACGCGGCTGAACCTCAGTGTCGCACGCGGTGAGTTCCTCACCCTTCTCGGTCCCTCCGGCTCAGGCAAGACGACGACGCTCAACATGCTTGCCGGTTTCGAGCGGCCGACCAACGGCGTCATCACGCTCGAAGGCCGCTCGGTCGACCGGCTGCCGCCCTATGAGCGCAACATCGGCATGGTGTTCCAGAACTACGCGTTGTTTCCGCACATGAGCGTGGAAGACAACGTCGCCTTCCCGCTCTCCGTGCGCAAGATCGGCAAGGCCGACATCGTTGCCCGCGTCAGCCGCGCGCTGGACATGGTGCGGCTCAAGCAGTTCGGTGACCGGCGGCCGGCTCAGCTTTCCGGCGGCCAGCAGCAGCGCGTGGCGCTGGCCCGGGCGCTGGTATTCGAGCCTAGCCTGGTGCTGATGGACGAGCCGCTGGGCGCACTCGACAAGAAGCTGCGCGAGCACATGCAGCTCGAGATCAAGCAGCTGCACACGATGCTCGGCGTCACCATCGTCTATGTCACGCACGACCAGAGCGAGGCGCTGACGATGTCGGACCGTGTCGCCGTCTTCAACAATGGCGGCATCGCCCAACTCGGCTCACCCGACGATCTCTACAACACACCGCAGAGCTCGTTCGTGGCGAGTTTCATCGGCGAGAACAACACGCTGGCGGGCAAGGTCGAGCGGGTGATCGGCAAGGAATGCCGCATCGAGCTGGATGGCGGCGGCGCGATCACCGCGCAAGCCATCGGCGTCGCGGACGGTGCTGCCTGCCATGTCGCCATCCGCCCCGAGCGGCTCAGCCTCGCGGCCGGCGGACACGCAGAAAACAGACTGGCGGCGACGGTCGATGGCCGCATCTATCTCGGCGACCACCAACGGCTGCTGGCCAGGCTCGAAAATGGACAGGTGCTGACCGTCAAGGTCGGCCCGGAAGCGACCAGTGCGAATGGGGAGCTGGTGATGGTTTCCTGTGCGCTCGGTGATTGCCGCGCCTTTCCGGCCGATGCCGGAACGGGCGGATGGAAATCAAAAACAACAGGGGAGTAAGATCAGATGAAAATCACAAAGACCCGACTGCTCGCGCTCGCTGCGGCAACCGCCTGGATGGCGATAGGACATGCCGCTGTCGCCGACGAGCTGTCGATCATGGCCAGCGGTGGCGCCTGGCAGGACGCGCAACGCAAGGCATGGTTCGAGCCTTTCAGCAAGGAAACCGGAACCAAGATCGTCGAACAGGAATATCTCGGCGATCTCGGCAAGGTCAAAGCCATGGTCGACACCGGCAACGTGCCGATCGACCTGGTGACGGTGGAGACCGCGACCGTGCTGCAGGGCTGCGACGCAGGCATTCTCGAGCGTCTCGACTATTCCAAGATCGCGCCGCGCGAAAAGTTCCTCGAAGGGTCGGCACTCGACTGCGGTGTCGGCCTCGACGCCTATGGCGATATCCTGGCTTACGATCCGACCGTGCTGAAGGAAGCCCCGACCTCGGTGCTCGATCTGTTCGACACGAAGAAGTTTCCGGGCAAGCGCGCCATGCGCAAATTCCCGGCGCAGAATCTCGAATGGGCGCTGATGGCCGATGGCGTCGCGCCCGCCGATGTCTACAAGGTGCTGGGAACGCCGGAAGGCGTCGACCGCGCCTTCAAGAAGCTCGACACGATCAAGAAGGACATCGTCTGGTGGGATGCAGGTGCGCAGCCGGCACAGCTTCTCGCCTCGCAGGAAGTGGTGATGACGACGGCCTGGAACGGCCGCATCCAGAACGCCATCGATACCGACAAGAAGCCGTTCAAGATCGTCTGGAACAACCAGATCCTCGAATACGACATGATCGCCATTCCCAAGGGCGCCAAGAACCCGGACCTCGCCTACAAATATCTGGCCTTTATCAGCCAGCCTGAAAACAATGCCAAGCTCGCCAGCTACATCACCTATGGGCCGGTGCGGACCGATGCGGCGTCCTTCGTCGCGGCCGATGCGTTGCCGAAATTGCCGAACGCGCCTGACCATCTGGCCGGCGCCTACCTCGTCGCCGACACCGAGTTCTGGGGCGACTATGGCGAGGATCTGGTCAAGCGCTTCAACGCCTGGCTGGCGCAGTAAGCAAAATGTCGGCTCTGGAGCCAACGCATCTCGACCAGTCGCGGGCAGTCCGCGACCGGTCAGCCACCGGTCCGGCCAAGTCGGTGGCGGCAGCACTGCGGCGCGCCGAATTCGGCGACCGGCTTCGCGCGCTGGCGCTGGCCGCACCGCTGCTGGTGCTGCTGGCGCTGAGCTTCGGCATCCCGATCGTGCTTTTGCTGTCGCGCGCCGTCTACGATCCGACGATCGCCAATGCCTTGCCGCAGACCGCCCAGGCGCTCAGCGGTTGGAACGGCCAGGGCCTGCCCGACGACGACGCCTTCGTGGCGCTCGCGGCGGACCTCAGGAGCAGCCAGGCCAAGGGCACTGCGTACGAACTTGCCAAGAGCCTGAACGCACGTTTGCCAGGCGCGCGCAGCCAGGTGCTGAAGACAGTGCGCCAATTGGAAGGCGCAGGCGACAAGCCGCCGCTCGACGTGATGAAATCCGTGCCGTTCTGGTCGCAGCCCGGCACCTGGCCAGCCATTGCCAACGGCACCCACAGCGTCACCTCGTTCTATCTCATGAGCGCGCTTGACCTGCGCTGGAACAATGATGGTGGCATCGAACGCGTACCGCCCGAACAGGCGATCTTCCTGCAGGTGTTCCTGCGGACGTTCTTCGTCGCCGCCGCAGTGACGCTGGCGACGCTGATCCTGGGCTTTCCGCTGGCCTATCTCATCGCCAGCGTGCCGAAAGGCCTTGCCGCCATCCTCATCGTCGCCGTGCTGCTGCCATTCTGGACATCGATCCTGGTGCGGACAGCCGCCTGGACGGTGTTGTTGCAGAAATTCGGCCTGGTCAACGACCTGCTGCTGTGGCTGGGCGTCGCCGAGGTCCGGCTCGACCTGATGTACAGCCGCATCGGCCTGATCATCGCCATGACCCACATCCAGCTGCCGTTCACGCTGCTGCCGATCTACAGCGTCATGCGCACGATCCGGCCGTCGCAGATGAAGGCTGCCTATTCGCTCGGCGCAAGACCCCTCACCGCGTTCAGCCGCGTCTACCTGCCGCAGGTTTTTCCAGGCGTCATGGCCGGCTGCCTGCTGACCTTCATCCTGTGCCTCGGCTACTACATAACGCCGGCGTTGATCGGCGGCGCCAGCGACCAACTGATCAGCAATTTCATCGCCAACTACGTCAATGTCGAGCTGAACTGGGAAATGGCGGCGGCGCTGAGCTTCATCCTGCTCGTCTTCACGCTGGCACTGTTCGGCATCTTCGCCCGCATCCTCGGCCTCGACCGCCTCAAGCTGGTGTAGCCATGCTCCTGTCTCCCTACCCAACGCTTGGAGAACGCATCCGCATCGGGCTGCTGTGGTTCTGGTGCGGCCTCGTCATCCTGTTCCTGGTGGTGCCGATCCTGATCCCGGTACCGTTGTCGTTCAACAGCGGCACCTTCTTCATCTTTCCGCTGGAGGGGATTTCGACGCGCTGGTACGAGGTGGTGCTCGGCACCCAGCGCTGGCAGGCGGCAATCGGCAACAGCCTGATCGTCGCTTTCGGCACGACGCTGATCGCAACCGTGCTGGGCACGCTCACCGCAATCGCGCTGTCCGACGAAAAATTTCCCGGACGCCGCATCGTCATGCCGCTGCTCTTGTCGCCGCTGATCGTGCCGGTGGTGATCACCGCCGTCGGCTCGTACCTGTTCTACGCCCGCATTGGTCTTGCCAGCACCTATGCCGGCATCATCCTGGCGCATACCGCGCTTGCCAGCCCCTTCGTCGTCGTCACCGTGGGGGCGAGCCTGACCGGCTTCGACCGCAATCTGATGCGCGCCGCCGCCATCTCCGGGGCGAAACCGGTGACCTCGTTCTTCAGGGTGATGCTGCCGCTGATCCTGCCCGGCGTGCTTTCGGGTGCTGCGTTTGCCTTCGTCACCTCCTTCGACGAGGTGGTGGTGGTGCAGTTCCTGGCCAGCGCCAACCAGCGCACCATGCCGCTCGAAATGTTCATCGGGCTCCGCGAAAAGCTTTCCCCGGCGATCACCGCCGCGGCGACGCTGATGATGGGCCTTTCTATCGTGCTGCTGGTCGTCGCCAACCTTCTGTCGCGGCGCAGCCAGCGGCGACCGGTTGCAAGCGCTTAGTCCTGGTCCGCGGCCTCCCCTCAGGCGACAGGCGTCCAGATGACGTCCTCGATTTTCTGCGCGCCGGTCGCCAGCATCACGAGGCGGTCGAAGCCGAGCGCGATGCCGCTGGCTTGTGGCATGATGGCAAGGGCGGCGAGAAAATCCTCGTCGAGCGGATAGCGCTCGCCATAGATGCGCTCTTTCTCGTCCATCTCGATGACGAAACGCCGGCGTTGCTCATCGGCATCGGTCAGTTCGCCGAAGCCGTTGGCGAGCTCGACGCCACAGCAGTAGAGCTCGAAGCGCTCGGCGACGCGCGCATCCCTGGGGCTCGGCCGCGCCAATGCCGCCTCGGCGACCGGATATTCGCACAGGATGGTCGCCTGCCCCTGCCCGAGGAAAGGCTCGACCTTTTCCACCATCACCCGGCTGAACAGATCAGCCCAGCTGTCATCGGGCGCGGTGCGTAGGCCGGCCCGAACCAGGGCGGCGTAGAGCGCGTCGCGGTCGGTGCCGCCGTCGGCGGTGACCGTGGCCAGCAGATCGATGCCGGCATGGCGGGTGAAGGCATCCGCCACCGTCAGCCGTTCCGGCTCGGCAAACGGATCGCAGTCGCGCCCCCGGAAGGAAAAGCGCTTGGTTCCTGCCCTTGTCGCGGCCAGCGTCAGAAGCGCGGCGCAATCCTGCATCAGGCTCTCATAGGCCTCGCCCACCCGGTACCATTCGAGCATGGTGAATTCAGGATGGTGCAAGGGGCCGCGCTCGCGGTTGCGGTAGACCGGCCTGAGGCTGAAAATGCGCTGCTCTCCGGCGGCAAGCAGCTTCTTGCAGGCGAATTCCGGCGAGGTGTGGAGATAAAGCGGCGAGCGCTCGCCGTCCGCCCCGACCACTTCCGTGGCGAAAGCCGCCAGATGCGCCTCGTTGCCGGGCGAGACCTGCAGAGCCGCGGTTTCCACCTCGACGAAATCGCGCTGGGCGAACCAGTCGCGCAGGCCGGCCGCGATGGCGTTGCGCAGCATCAGCCGCGGCCGGCGGTCGGCATGGACATGCGGCGTCCACCAGGGCGAGGCATCGGGCGACGTATCGTTCATGAGGCTCAGATCATATGGAATGGGGGCTGGCGGTTGCGGCCAAGATGCGCTAGTCCGCAGCGGACGGCTGCTGAAGCCGATTTGTACCAATCAACCATTTCAGGATTGTAAGCCGTGGTGAAAGTCATCGCCAGTTCGCTCCGTAAAGGCAATGTCGTCGACAAGGACGGCAAGCTTTATGTGATCCTCTTTGCCGAAAACATCCACCCGGGCAAGGGCACGCCAGTCACCCAATTGGACATGCGCCGCATCGGTGACGGGGTGAAGGTATCGGAACGCTACCGCACCACCGAGCAGGTGGAGCGCGCCTATGTGGAGGAGCGCGAGCACACGTTCCTCTATCGCGACGGCGAAGGTTTTCACTTCATGAACCCGGAAAGCTACGACCAGGTGGCGGTGTCGGAAGCCGTGGTTGGCGACATGGCGCCTTACCTGCTGGAAGGCATGGCCGTGCAGGTGTCGCAGTTCAATGGCATTGCCATTTCGCTGGTGATGCCGCAGCGCGCTACCTTCGAAGTGGTGGAAACCGAGCCGACGACCAAGGGACAGACGGCCTCGTCATCCTACAAGCCGGCCGTGCTTTCCAACGGCGTGCGCACGCTGGTGCCGCCGCACATCGCCCCCGGCACTCGCGTGGTGGTGATGACGGCGGATGGGGCTTATGTGGAGCGGGCGAAGGACTGAGACGAGCGCCTTCGCTCACAAGTCCCTTGTGTTCAGGAACCGGCGTTGGCGCGCTGGTGAAGCGTAGATTCCGCATCATTGCCTAAGGCATTTCGCACGGGATTTGGTCCGGGCCGGTGGTACCGGTCTTTCGCAAGCTCGTGCTGAAAGCCCACTCCTCAACAAAACGCCGCGATATTTTCACGAAGCATGTCGCAGAAGGCCCGCACGGTTCGTCCTCTGACGGAAGAAGGAGCGCGCCATGCGAAAACTTATCGTCACCGAGTTCATCAGCATCGATGGCATTGCCGAGGTGGAGAAGCTGCCCAGCGTGACCTGGAACGACGAGATGAACAGGTTCAAGGAGGACGAGCTTGCCGACAGCGGCGCCATGCTTTTGGGACGCACGACCTATGAGATCTTTGCTGGCTCATGGCCCAAGGAAACCGGAGATTTTGCCGACCGGTTCAACGCGCTGCCGAAATATGTTGCCTCGACCAGCCTGAAGGCGCTCGACTGGAAGCCGGCTGAATTGCTGAAGGGGCCCCTGCCGGAAGTGGTGAGGACGCTGAAGCAAGGCAGCGGCGGCAACATCTATGTGCATGGCAGCCTCAGCGTCGCGCAGCAGTTGCTGCGCCACGGCCTGGTCGACCGCATTAGGCTTCTCAGCTACCCCGGCACCGTCGGCCAGGGCAAGCCGCTATTCCCCGTCGATGAACAAGTAGCGCTCGAGCTGATTTCGGTCACGCCATTCAGCAACGGTGTTGTGGCGCTGGAGTATGCGCCGGTGACGGCGAAGTCGTAATTGACTTCCATGCTTGTATGACAACAGCACTCGACCCTGGACGATCAATTGCCGACGTCGCGCCGCCCCTCACCCTGCCTTCTTCCCTCGCCGCCCCTTGACGGCAGCGCCATTTCTAGCCTCCAGCACCCGCTCCACCTGCCGTTTCAGCTCGTCCTTGATGTCGGCCGTCTCGTTCATCAGCGCGTCGATCTTTAGGAAATCGAGCACGCGGTATTTCGACACTGCCGGGCGGACCAGGATGTCGGGGCGGCACTGCTTCAGCTTGTTGGCGATGATCGACTGCATCATCAGTTGCGTGGCGCCGAACATCAGGTCGACGGAGGTCGGCTGCTTGCGATCGGCCTCTTCCGGCGCGCCGACCACGTCGACGCCGATGATGATGTCGGCATCGTTTTCGATCAGGTCGAACGGCACCGGGTTGTAGATGCCGCCGTCGATCAGCAGCCTTCCGTCGCGCGTCACCGGGCGGAACACGGCGGGAATGGCGGCTGAAGCGGCCAGCGCCGAGTGCAGGTCGCCGTCGTCGAAGACGGCCAGCTTGTGGCCGAAATAGTCCGTCGCGGTCACCTTGAGCGGGATCTTGAGCTCGGCGAAGGTTTCGGGAATGGCCTCGGGCAAGAAAGCCTTCAGGATGCGCTCGACGTTGAACTGGCTGACGCGGATGCCGCCCTGCATGGCTTCGGCGATCGTGCCCGGCCGCGCCCGCCACATGCGGCTCGCCACTTCGGCGCGGCGGCCGAGGATCGAGCGGGCGTAGTTGTGGATGTCCTTGCCGGTCATGCCAGCGGCCATGCCGGCACCCATGATGGCGCCGATCGACGAACCGGCTATGGCCACCGGCCGGATGCCCAGTTCGTCCAGCGCCTCGATGACATGGATATGCGCCAGCCCGCGCGCGCCGCCGCCGCCGAAGGCGATGCCGAAGGTCGGGCTCATCCCTTGCCGGCCCCGGCCAGTTTCGGGCCGATGACCATGATGGTCGGCTCAGTCGATAGCAGCTTTTTCGCCGCCGCCTTGACCTGATCGAGCGTCACCGCGTTGATGTAGCCGGCGCGGCGCTGCATGTAGTCGATGCCGAGATCGTCGAGCTGCAGCTCGACCAGCGTCGCGGCAATGGAACTCGAAGAGTCCAGATTGTTGATGGCATAAGCGCCGACCAGGTATTTCTTGGTCGCCGCCAGCTCTGCTGCGGTCGGGCCCTCCTCGGCCAGTTGCCTGACCACGTCGCGGACGATCCCCAGCGTCTCGGCCGCCCGGTCCGACCGGGTCCCGGTGCTGACGATCAGCGCATCGGCGTGGTCCTGGTTGACCAGCGAGGAGTTGACGCTGTAGGCCAGCCCGCGCTTTTCACGCACCTCCTGGAACAGGCGCGAGGTGAAGGTGCCGCCGCCAAGGATCTCGTTCATCAGCACGGCGGCAAAGAAATCCGGCGCCTTGCGCTTTACGCCGGGATAAGCCAGCTGCAGCGAGGTCTGCGGCAGGTCGTAATCGACCTCGACATGCTGCGCCAGCTTCGGGTCGATATCGGCCACCGGCTTCAGCGCCTGGTTTTGCGGCAGGTCGCCGAACACCATGTCGAGCTTCTTCTTCAGGGTCTCGGGGTCGATAGCACCGACTACGGCGACATGGATGCCACCGCGCGCGAACACCGCCTTGTGCAAGGCTTTCAGATCATCCGGCGTGATGGTGGCGATGCTCTGCTTGGTGCCCTGGTCGGAGCGGGAATAGGGATGATCGCCATAGAGTGCGCGCGCCCATTTGTTCTGCGCGACCGTATCGGGATCGTTCTCGCCGGCGATGATGCCGGACAGGATCTGGGCGCGGATGCGCTCGATCGGCAGTTGGTCGAAGCGCGGCTCGTTGACCGCCAGCCGCAACAGGTCGAACGCCTCGTCGCGCTGCTCGGCCAGCATGCGCATCGAACCGTAGATGCCGTCACGGCTCTCGTCGAAGCTCATCTCGGCGCCGGCATCGTCGAGCCTGATCTGGAAGGCTTCGCTGTCGAGCGGGCCGGCGCCTTCGTCGAACAGGCCGGTCATCAGATTGGCCAGGCCCTCCTTGCCGGCCGGATCCTGCGTCGAGCCGCCGCCGAAGACGAAGCGGATGGCGACGACCGGCACGGAATAATCCTCGACCAGCCAGGCGGTGATCCCTTTTGGCGAGGTGACGGACTGGATGTCCATGGCGCGCGCGGTGAGTGCCGGCAGAATCAGGAAGAGGATGGAGAGGAGGAGCGTTGCCAATGCGGCGGCGGCGCGCCGGACTTTCCCTTCCCCCCTTGTGGGAGAAGGTGAATCGGCGCGCAGCGCCGAGACGTTTGAGGGGTGCTGGACGGAGTGCGTTCGGCTCCAAGTTGGAGCACCCCTCATCCGACCGAGCTTCGCTCGGCCACTGCCTTGGGGCGAGCCACTGGTCTCGCCCCGTCCTTCGGACCCCACAAGGGGAGAAGGGAAGGCGGTGTGGCGGTGCAGGTTCGTCATCAAATCAATTCCCCGCCTGTTGCTGCGGCAGCAGATAGCCGGTCGTCGATCGGGCGGGCACCAGATAGCGCGCGGCGACGGCCTTGACCTCGTCGGCGGTGACCTTGCGGATGCGATCCGGCCATTGCTGGACGTCCTGGACGTTGCCGCCGGTGGCCAGCGTCGAGCCGTAGATGTTGGCCATGGAATCCTGCTTGTCGCGGGCAAAGATCATCGAGCGCACATAGCGGTCCTTGGCCTTTTCCAGTTCCTCTGACGTGACGCCGTCCCTAACGATGCGCGCCACCTCGGCATCGACCGCCGCTTCGACGTCGGCGAGCTTGGCGTCGCCGCGCGGTGCGCCATAGACGGTGAAATTGGTGTCGTCGAGCATGGTGCCCTGGAAATAGGCGCCGGCGTTGGACGCGATGCCTTGCTGGACGACGAGTGCCTGGTAGAGCCTGCTGCGGTTGCCGCCGCCGAGGATCTCCGCCAGCAGGTCGAGCGCTTCGGCCTCGCCCGGCTTGCCCGAATGATAGGACGGCACCACCCATTGCGTGGAAAAGCTCGGCACACTGACGCGGGCGTCAGAAAGCGTGACCGTGCGTTTGGTGTTCTGCTCAGGCTCGACCGGGCGGATGCGCGGCGGCAAATCGGGGCCGCGCGCCACCTTGCCAAAGGTCTTCTCGGCCAGCGCCCGCACCGCATCCGGTTCGACATCGCCGGCCACGATCAGCACGGCGTTGTTGGGCCGGTAGTAATTGTCATAGAAGGCGGTGGCGTCAGTGCGGTTCAGCTGTTCCATCTCCTGCATCCAGCCGATGACCGGAATGCGATAGGGCTGGTTCTGCCATAGCGTCGCATCGACTTCCTCGTCCAGCACCGCCTCGGGATTGTTGTCGATGCGCGAGCGGCGCTCCTCGAGGATGACGTCGCGCTCGGTCTTGATGACATCGTCGGTGAGGATGAGGTTGCGCATGCGGTCGGCCTCGAAGCTCATCATCAACTCGAGCGCCGACGGCGCCACCGTCTCGTGGAAAGCGGTGTAGTCGTAGGAGGTGAAGGCGTTGTTGGAGCCGCCGATGTCGGAGATGGCGCGGTCCGAACTCGCCGGCGGCATGGTGGGTCGTCGCCTTGAACATCAGATGCTCGAAGAAATGGGCGATGCCGGATTTGCCAGGCGGTTCGTCGGCGCTGCCGATCTTGTACCAGACCATGTGGGTGACGATCGGCGCCCGGTGGTCGGGGATAACGACGACCTCCATGCCGTTGTCGAGCAGGAAATCCGTCACCTTGAACGGCGTCGTGTTGGGTGACACGGAGCTGTCGGCCAGCACCGGGCCGGTCATGGTGAAAGCCAGCGACGTCGCCAGCAGCGTTCCACGCAGCCATTCAACTCTAGATGTCATCAATGGCTCCGATTTCCTGGCAGGACGATAGGCAAGGTGCTGGCGACAAGCAAAGTGAATTGTTCGTCATGTTGCCGGCAAAGGCGGCGGCAAAGAGGCCGGCCATGGATGCAGGGCGTATCAGGCGGCCTCGATGAAGCGGATGACGGTCTCGCCATAGTTGCGCTCGTCCAGCACGGAAAAGCCGGGACCTGGCTCGAAGGGCGCCACTGCCGCCTCCTCGACCACGCACAGCGCGCCGGGGCGCAGCCAGCCGCCGGCCCTGGCCGACTGCAGGGCGCGCTCGCCTAGGCCCTTGCCGTAGGGCGGATCGGCGAAGACAAGGCCGAACGGCGCCAGCGTGCCGGCTTCGCCAAGACCCGTGGCGTCGCGGCGAAAGATCTTGGTGCGGCCGGTCAGGCCGAACGCCTCGACATTGTCGCGGATCAGGCCACGTCCTTCGGCCGAATCCTCGATGAAGACACCGTAGGAGGCACCGCGCGACAGCGCTTCGAGGCCGAGAGCGCCGGTGCCGGCGAACAGGTCGAGCACGCGGGCGCCGTCCAGTTGCTCCGCGAAGCGATGCGCCAGCACGTTGAAGACGGCCTCGCGGGTGCGATCGGTCGTCGGACGGATGGCGCTGCTGCGGGGCGTCGCCAGGGGACGCCCGCGAAACTCGCCGCCGACAATCCT